>JBLIHY010000015.1:0-29532 GCA_047634655.1 Cellvibrionaceae bacterium | reverse complement strand
CCATATATTCATTGCTCCCTGTTTTGTTAGGAATATCACAGATCCAATGACGACTTATCGACTCATCGTGAGTCCGAGTGAGCTAAGAATGTTTAACATAAGCCTGAACTTTGTCACTAGCGATGCGTTCCATACGTTCGTGTTTCCACTGTGTTATCTCGCCGGATCCGATAATCAAAATACCAAGAGGTTTTAAATGGCCAACGAGATGCCCAAGAATCTGGCGACGACGCCAGCGCCGGAAGTAGACCAAAACGTTTTGACAATGAATCACATCCATAAATTCAGTGGGTTTATGTTTTAAATCCAGTATATTCACCTGAGAAAAACACACACGTTTTTTAATATTGTCTTTGATTTGATAGTGGTTGTTGCCGCAAGAGTAAAAATACTTCCTGCGCTCTTCCTCTTCTAGAAGTATCAAGCTGCGGCGGCCATATTTTCCTGCTCGGGCGGTCGATAGTGCCGATAAGCTAACATCGGTGCCGATGACGCCAAAATAGGGTTTGATCCCGGCCTCTTGGTAACAATCATTGGCAATCGCGGCTAGACTGTAGGGCTCTTCGCCGGTAGAGCAACCAACACTCCAGATTCCAACCGTTCCGGAGCGGTGATTGAGCTGTTCGCGAATATATTGGCGGACAAGTTCAAGCGAAGGTCGATTGCGGAAGAAGGCGGTCTCTTTAACCACGAGACGATCCACCAAGATTTGCCACTCTACCAAGCCCGTCATATCGTCGAGAACGTGGTCGAGATATTGATGATGATTCTCGATCCCCAACTCGCGCATCCGCGAGGCTACCTGAGCCTGTAGAAATATTTGTTGGGAACTTGCTAGCTGGATACCGGTGCGTTTTTCTAGTAAATCTTCCCAGAGGAGCATATGCTCTTCTGAAAAGCTATCCGGTTTGTGGAAAGACCATGCCACTGGCAACTACCCCCGAGTCTACTTGGCGACATCGAGACTAAATTGATTTTGAAACTTTTGAACCTTTACTACCCGTGGAAACTTTAGCATCATCAAAAATGTCGATTTCTGGTAAGCCTGATGTTAGGTCGGGTTCATCACTTAGCTTGTCTTTTTCATCGGCCAAAAGTTCAAAGAAACTGTTAGATTTTTCCAGATCCTCTTGGCTGACCCTTAACTCACTGGCGAGCTCTTTCATCTCAATTGGTGCGGTACTACCTTTATCGTCATTGAATATTGCTTCCAGGCTGTTGTCGGTATCCAGCGTTGGAATCTCATATTCGTGATTACTCGTTTGAATAGCCTCATTTATCGCTGCACCTGCCGGTAGTGTAAAGCCGGCTACCGATTGACGCAGATCGAGAGCCATGTTGGCCAAATCACCAATTGATTCGGCGGTGTCACTGGTACCCGCTGAGGTTTGCGAGGTGATTTCCTGAATGACATTCATTGTATTTGCGATGTGGCTGGCCGAAGATGTTTGCTGATTGGCTGCATTGGAAATATTTTGAATAAGTTCTGCCAAGTTAGCAGATACTCCCTCAATCTCTTCTAGAGCCACACCCGCATCTTGGGCCAATCGTGCACCGTTTACTACCTCCGAGGTGGTCTGTTCCATGGAAATCACCGCTTCGTTGGTATCGGTTTGAATGGTCTTTACGATGGTTTCAATCTGTTTGGTTGCAGCCGCCGAACGTTCCGCTAGCCTTTGTACTTCGTCTGCAACAACAGCGAAGCCACGACCGGCATCGCCAGCCATTGATGCCTGAATAGCAGCGTTCAAAGCAAGTATGTTGGTTTGGTCTGCAATGTCGTTAATCAAACTAACGATATCACCAATCTCTTGGGAGGATTCCCCGAGACGCTTGATCCTTTTTGACGTATCTTGAATTTGTTCGCGAATGGTATCCATGCCGTGTATGGTGTTTTGTACAACCTTGGCGCCATTGTTGGCAATAGAGACTGATTTGGCGGCAACCAACGAGGACTCGGAGGCGTTGGCGGATACCTGGTCGATTGTCACTGCCATCTCATTAATTGCGGCCGAAGCGCCGGCAATTTCTTGGGCTTGATTGTTGGAAGCATCTGCGAGATGCAAAGCCGTTTGTTGCGTACTCTGAGCCGCCTGCGATACCTGGACGGCCGTACTATTGATACGCGATACGAGCTGTCGCAACTGGTCGATGGTAAAGTTGATTGAATCGGCTATTGCGCCAGTAAAATCTTCGGACACCGTCGCCGAAATAGTTAAATCCCCGTCGGCTAGATCAGCCAGTTCGTCGAGTAACCTCAGGATGGCTTCCTGACTGCGTTGACTCTGTTCGTGTTCTAAGTTGAGCTCTCGCCGAGATTGCATTTTTAGGTAGAGAACTAAGCCGATAATACAAAAAATTAAGGCCGCTAAAACAATGAGAATATGATAAATCTTAGGGAACTGTGCCTCCGACAACACCGGCATGCGTTGTTCCATGTCCATTAGGGTCGAACTTAAATTTTCGAAACTAGAGGCGATACGTCTCTCTGTGTCTTTAGCCTGTTTCAGAGTTTCGACACTCTCACCGAGATTATTTTCAATATCCCGGTACGGCTGAAGGCTCTGGCTCATAATGTTTAGGTTATTGCGAATACTGTTGTTGGTAACCGCCCTAAGGCCTATGGAAGAATTGCCGCTGAGAATATCGTTGTAGCCTTTTTCAAAGGCGGTAAAAGCTGATTGGATCTTGTCAAGATTTTGGCTCTGGATTTGAGTCCCATCTAATATAAGACCCAGCTCGTCGGCCATTTCACTGATTAAAGTGGCCTGGCGCGTTATCGACAGAGCCTGTGGTCCTTTAGGATCGCGACTGTTGAGATTTCGAACACTGGCAACGGCAAGGGAATTGGCTTCCACTGCCGCGCTATTTAGCTGTGCTCTTAGTTGATCGAGCGTATCGATTGTGGCTTTTGAAGCTAAAAGTACGTTGACGTTGTCTCTAATACTACGCCAGAGAGAGGAAATTTGTTGATACTGAACGGCCATGCCTTCTGAGGCAGAAGTGTTGGTCGACAGCAGGTGATTGATATCACTGTCCATACTGCTAATGATTCTATTCAGAGGATCAAAAGCATCGATGTCGCCTATCACCACCTTCTGAGTGAGAAAGGTAGCTCCGGAAGTATAGGTTTTCAGGTTGCTGAGCTTGGCTTGGTTGTCGAGATCTTCCCGTACATTAGCAATCAACAGATAGCTGAGATAGATTGTTAATCCAGTAAAGCTCAGTATTCCGGCGATAAACCCTGTTAACCAATAACGCCCCTGAAAGGGGTTACTAAAAACTTTCATAAACTAGCTCCCGCACATACAGACCTTTGTAATGGCTGTGTTCCGTTGGTGAAATAAGATCAATGCCTAAAATCTGTGATTTTACTTCCACTTAAATTTAATAAGAATTTATCGACAGTTCGGTATCTTTAAACACACAGATACTCATATCCTAGCCGCATCTAAAAAATAATCATCTTCTAAGAGTTTCAATGGTTTGAAGATTCCCCACTGGTTATTGTCTAGGTCAAAGCAGCCCTCCATGAATGGCAACATACCGCTTGGTAAATTTTCGGGAAGTTGATCGCTACGTGTGTCGACTGGAAAATATTGCATACCAAATACTTGATCAACCCGGAGGCCAGCATATATCTTCTGGTGTTCGATGACTAATAAACGCTGTCGTTTTTTAGTTTCGAGGAGACTTCCATCGAAATAAGCGGCTAAATCAAAAATGGGCAGCAGTCGCCCGCGTACATTGGCGATCCCATCAACCCAGGGGTGAACTCCTGGCAATTTAGTATAGCTAGGGACCTCAAGCATTTCGCTGAGATCGGACATAGACAATACAAAATGTGAACCTAGCAGTGAGAATCCTACGCCGGCCCATTTGGGAGTAACTTCTATATTAGCAGGCAGCTGCTGAGCGTAACTAAGGCTTGTATCCGCAAGTGCCTTTAACGTTTCGTATGCCTTGAAACTACCTGTCTGCAGTTGTTCAGGCATAGCCATGCTGCCTAATGTTAAAAGTCATCGCTATTCAGCTAGGGCATCATTAACGGTTTTGATTAGCTGAGCCTCAGTAACCGGTTTAACCAAATAGGCACGAGCGCCCTGACGCATGCCCCACACCTTGTCGGTATCCTGATCTTTGGTTGAGACAATAATGACAGGTATATTTTTTGTGATTTCGTGACGACTCAGTTGACGAGTCGCCTGGAAGCCATTGACCCCGGGCATGACTACATCCATCAGAATCAGCTCCGGACGGATATCCTTGGCCATTTTTAAGCCTTCGTCACCATTCTTGGCAACCTTGACTGTATGCTTGTGTTTTTTCAGAATCCTGGATAATTCGTAAACTTCCGTTGGAGAGTCGTCAATGATCAAAATACTTGGCATGGTTTAATATTTACCTTCGTTGGTAGAAAGCCAGCAAGGACACCTTGTCCTTAAGCAATATGGGCCTCAATAGAGTTAAGTAGTTCAGATTTACTGAAAGGCTTAGTCAAATATTGGTCGGATCCAACAATGCGTCCTTTAGCTTTATCAAATAAGCCATCCTTACTGGATAACATAATCACTGGAGTAGATTTGAAATCACTGTTGTTTTTAATCAATGCGCAGGTTTGGTAGCCATCCAGGCGAGGCATCATAATATCCACAAAAATTATATCCGGCCGCGAGTCTGCGATCTTTGATAATGCGTCAAAGCCATCGGTGGCGGTGAAAACTTCACAGCCTGCCTTAACTAATAGCGTCTCTGCCGTTCGACGAATTGTCTTGCTATCGTCTATGACCATTACTTTGAGATTTTCAAGAGATTGCTTCATGTCGCTGACTTCCTCTTAAATATCACTTTTACTTTGATGTTCACAATGTCTGCTACTTTTAAAGTTGGGAACGGCGTTGCGTTAGTTCCCCGAGTTTGAATGTACCGAATGTATCCACAAATTTGATTTTTAACACAGAAGTAGAGATTAATCTATAAACCGTATGGAAAATTAACTTCTAATATTAAGAAAGTCTGCTATGGCACTCAATTAACTGATAAAAGCAATCATCTATTGTAGACTTGAAAGCATATTTTTTTAACTTACTTTAACGGCTTTGTCGATGACAATTACGCTTGGAGTTGTGATGGATCCTATCCATCAAATCAATGCTTACAAAGACACTACGCTAGCGCTATTGCTAGCTGCCAGCGAGGTCGGTTGGAACCTTCGATATATGACACTGGCAGATCTTTACTTCGAGAAAAATCGCGCCATGGGTTGCCAGCGTAAATTGAAGGTTTTCGACAGTCGCGAGCGCTGGTTTGAGCTGGGCGATGAAGTTATAGAACCCCTGGGCGAACTCGACGCATTATTAATGCGCAAGGATCCGCCGTTTGATAATCGTTTTCTCCACAGCACATTTATATTGGAAGCCGCGCAACAGCAGGGCTGTCTAGTTGTCAATGATCCTAAAAGCTTGCGCGATTGCAATGAAAAGCTTTTTGCTACTCAATTCCCCGAGTGTTGCCCTCCGCTTATAGTCAGTAGTAGTGCCCGTCAACTCCGCCGATTTCAGGAAGAACACGGTGAGGTAATATTCAAGCCGCTCGATGGCATGGGCGGCGCCGGTATCTTCCGCTGTCGAACACAGGACAAAAATCTTACTGTTATTTTGGAAACCTTAACCAAGGAGGGTCGCGAATACATCATGGCACAAAAGTTTATCCCGGAAATTCGCGATGGCGACAAACGTATCCTGATAGTAAATGGCAAAGTCATTCCCTACAGTTTGGCGCGCATCCCGGCTAAAGGAGAGACTCGAGGCAACCTCGCCGCTGGAGGCACTGGTCGGACCCAACCCCTGAGTGAGCGCGATCACTGGATAGCCTCCCGAGTAGTTGATACTTTATTAGATAAAAATCTTTTATTTGTTGGCTTGGATGTCATCGGCGGTTATTTAACAGAGATCAATGTTACCAGTCCGACCTGTGCTCGCGAAATTGATGCGGCACACGATACTTGCATCGGCCAGCGGTTAATCGCCGCTATCGAGCAACGATTGGCACAATGAAGTCCGCGGCTTCCAATATCACTACTTCAACCGGTGATCGGCTGAGCTTCACTCTGTTTTTTGCATCGGTGCTCCACGGGATATTAATTTTCGGCATCAATTTTAAGCTGAGCCAGCCAAGCGAGAGTGCCCCCAGCGTAACCGTTACACTGGCCACGGCCAACGCCAGTAAAATTCCGGAAGAAGCCGATTTTATTGCTCAGACCAATCAGGTTGGCAGTGGTACTCTAGAGCAAGCTAAACAAATTACCACGGATCAGCTCTCTCCTTTTAGCAGTCAAACTATCGAGCAGACTCAGTTGTTGAACGAATTTCAGGCTTCTCATTCAGCACCCGTTGAACGGAAAAAGATCGTTGCAACGACTGCTGAAACCCGTGTTAACACGCAGGCAGATGCCTCTAAAGCGTCTAATCGTACTGAAGGGGAAGGTCAGCGCGATATCAGAGCCATTACTCGGGAAATCGCTAGCCTCAATGCGAAGCTAGACAAGCAGCGACAGCAATACGCAAAGCGACCGAGAGAGCGAGTACTTACTTCGGTTTCGGCAAAAGCCGCGAAGGATGCCGCCTATTTGAATGCCTGGACACGAAAGGTAGAACAAGTGGGCAATGAAAATTTCCCCCGGGAAGCATTGCGTCGCCAGATCGTCGGTAGCCTCCGCCTGCAAGCCCTCATCAAGTGGGACGGATCATTGATTCAGGCCAAAATTTTGGAAAGTTCTGGTTATCAAATATTGGATAATGCCGCTTTGCAGATTATTCATCGTTCAGCGCCTTTTCTACCCTTCCCACCCGAAATTCGCAAAGATACCGATCAGTTGGTGGTTATCCGCACTTGGCATTTTGATATCCGTGGCCTTAGAACCTCGCAGTAATCCCAACAGAAATGCTCCTTTTTTAATATTATTCAAACTAGCAATGATGGCCTTTCATTAAAAAGCTTGCATGCTGATACGCCAACTTTACTGAGTAAATAATGGCTTTTCCTTCCTTTAAAAATCATTTTCTAATCGCTATGCCAAGCCTGGTAGATCCTATGTTTCACCGAGCGGTTACCTACGTATGCGAGCACCACGAACACGGTGCTATGGGATTGGTTGTCAACCATCCTATGAAGCTTACGATGAAACAGTTATTCGAGCATTTGGGAATTGATACGCAGGCATCGGTCAGTGGAAAGAGTTTGTATAACGGCGGGCCAATTCAAAAAAAACGCGGTTTTGTTTTGCACACCAGTGACAAAAGCTGGGAATCCACGATTGCTCTGACCGAGGATATCAGTCTCACAAGTTCAAAAGATATTCTCGAAGATATTGCCGGTAATCGAGGCCCCGAGCGCGCTATTGTCGCCATGGGCTGCGCTGGTTGGGATTCTGGTCAGCTGGAAACTGAGATTCTGGCCAACAGTTGGCTGACGGTGCCGGTCGATCACCAAATTCTCTTTGATGTACCTCACAAACAGCGTTGGCAGCGAGCTGCGCAAAAACTGGGAATAGACGTAAATTTAATAGTTAACCAAGCGGGCCACGCTTAAAATCGATGAACAAAGCTGTCACGGCCCTCGCATTTGATTACGGTCTCCATAATATCGGGGTGGCCTATGGTCAATCGTTGACAGGTACCGCAGGCCCTTTGCAAACGCTGAAGGCCAAAAATGGTGTGCCTCGTTGGGAGGATATTCAGAAGTTGATTGGCGAGTGGCAGCCCTTGCTATTGGTCGTCGGATTGCCGCTAAATATGGACGGCAGCGACAGTGAATTTTGTCGCCGCGCCAGAAGATTTTCTCGACAACTTCACGGCCGTTTCGCTTTGCCGGTCGAAATGATGGACGAGCGTCTAAGCAGTTTCGCGGTGAAACAGCAGGCAAGAAGCCAGGGTTATTCGGGTAATTATCGCGACAAGCCTTTGGACTCCCTGGCGGCGCAGATTATTTTAGAAGACTGGTTTCGCCAAGAGGACTAAGTTGATATTTTGCGAGCCGACTGCTCTGTCAAAAGAGCTTAGTTTAATTTTCGCGATGAAATCTCTGAAAGGCGAGAGCGTTATAGAACAGGCGGCGCTTGCACCGAAGTTTCCGGGCTAGAGGCGGACCAAGCCACTACTGTTGGTCAGCAATCCCTCTTTGTAGCAGCGATTGCTTTGCTGTTGTTTGCCCATAATTTCAAGTGTTCGCGCCAGTTCGGCGGAAGTTTCCAAACGCTGTTGTAACTTTAGGCTCTGCTGTAGAAAGCTTACCGCTCGACCCCACTGTTTATCGCGCATGCACAAGCGGCCCAGAGCAAGTAGTAGCTGGGGGCTGTCTCGGTGCTCAGTTAACCATTTCTCAGCCGTTTTCAGCGGCTTGATTTTGTCCGCGCAGGCCAGTAGGCCGTAAAGATCCAACCAGCTTACATGCCACTGGCCCCTGAGACCTTGGGCCAGTATTTTTTCTGCGAGATCGTGTTCTTGTAATGCCATCAAACGGCTAGCGTAGTGAGCCAGGAACCATTGTTCCTGATGCAGTGCCTCGGGTAATTCGCGCCAAAGTTGTTGCAGACACGTTTTCTCTTCTGAGGGGGTGAGCGTATAGTTTTTATCCTGAATTTCCTGGAACCGTTCGCGATACAGAGAAAGTTCCAGCTGATGATGCTCATCCGCCGTACCAATGTGGTTTTGGACCAGCTTTGGCAGTAGTGCCTTAAGAGATTTCCAGTCCTTTAAAGCCACGCAGACCTGCCGACGCAGAGAGAGAACGACGGGATGCTCCGCATTAATAGCCGCTGCGCGTTCCAAGGTCGCCAGTGCTTGTTCGTACTGGGCATTTCCCAACTGCATCCTTGCTTGAATAATAGGAACCGCCAGACTACTTTTATCGGTACAGCGTTCTGCTTTGTGTAGTAGTTCCAGAGCGGCTTGCTCATCGCCCATTTCATAGGCACTGCGCGCGCTAGCAAGATAGTTGATCAGAGGAGTTTCGACTTTACTTGAAGCGCGGGTCAGCTTTTTGCGAGCGGATGCCCAGTCCTCTTCGATATAGTCAATCAAACCTTCTAGCGTCTTTTGCTGAGCTTTGCGGTCGCTACTACTAAATAACTTTTCTCTGGCATATTTTATGTTCTGAAAACCGCCTCTGAATACTATAAACAGTAGTCTAATAAGCAGAAAAATCGCTAACAGACTGTAAATTGCAAACCACAAACTCATTTCGATACTGGTCTGACCCCAGACCATCAGCAGATAGCCAGAACCTCTGGTGTCCATCAGCTGATAGGCTCCTGCCCCGAGCACCAGAAAGACACAAAACCATACGAGACTACGTGTCATTGAGCAGACTCCTCTACTGCGGTAGCTTCGGAAGAACTTGTAGATTTGGCAACCGGCGAAGGCGGATTCAGTTTATGGAAACGTTCGATATAATCCGTTAACAGCTGAGCAGAGCGGTGGATGGATGGAATTTTCTGAACAACGGATGCAGCCTCTAAACTCCGCAGCTCATCTCGTATGATTTCGTATTCTGCGTAGGGCAAAAAATGCACCTGCCACCATTCTAAAGCTTGCTGCAGACTACTCTGATAAATCGCCTCTTCCTCGTGCAACATAGCAAATTGAGCTTGTTCAAGCGTTAATAGCAGTCCGTTGATTAACTGCATCCGTTGTTGCTGTGTGATGAAAAGTTGCGTTCCCTGATCGAGAGACTGTACCTTGATATATTCTTCCAGCCCCGAAAAAGTCTTGCGGATACTATCCAGAATTTTCCGATACCAAGTTTCGTCCGTATTGCTCTCCGCGGTCTGTCTCTTTTCGATTTCCGGTGGAACTTCAGTTGTTGGCGCTGAGAAGTCGATCGCAGAAGGGGCTAAAGGCAAGGATTGAATCTGTAGTTTCACTGCGTTTAGCCTGGCATATAAGCCTCGATGATCCACTTTATTAGCGAGTTTTAACACCATCAAATCACTGGCAATCGCATTTCTGACAACTTGGAGATCCTTGTCTGACAGCGACTGTACAATTCTATCCGCCGATGTTAATAGTGCCTGAGCGCCTTCGGTTCCGCGCGCTACCAGTAATCGTTGAGAGGCCAGTCGCAACAAGTAGCGTGCTTCTGCCAGTAGCCAGTCGTCGCGGCTGGTGCCAGTTAATGATCGCAGACGTTGAGTGTGACTGTTCAAACGGGACTGAATCAGCACTTGTTGTTCTTTCAATTGAGTTATTTCTTGGTTTTGACTGTCTTGCAAGATGTCGACTTGAGTATTCTGCGAGGCGATTTTTCCCTGTAGGCTATCCAGTGATTGTTGCAATTGCTGCCATTGTTGCCTTGCGAAATAGCCAGCTGCAGCAACCAGAAAAATTAACAATACCAGTAATACCGTCAGAAAAGTTTTCAATTTAGGTAACGACTTTTTACCAGCATTCAAATGAGATTTTTTTTCTAAACGCCGGCTGGAATATTTTTCCGAATCATCATCAGAGGTGACGTTTGCGGTATCTTCGGGCCGATCTCCTGCAGCATCGGATGCTGTTGCATCGACGGAGTGGTTTTTATTGTCCTGTCTTTTGTCGCCAGTCATTTATTGCTCCGGTAATATTATCTTCGGTGGCACTTTTCGCTACCAAGACAACTTGAAAATTTTGTTGCAGTGCTAATTTGGCAACTCTCTGGCCGGGAACTACCAAAACTTGAGTCTTGAGCCACCGCCAATATTCTGGACTCCACTTTATCAGTAAAGCCCGCATATTAAATAATGTTTCACCGCTTAAAACGATAGCAATCGACGTTTCCGATGATCGGCGAAATTTTTGTAGTTTCTCTACGTCAACTGTATCTGGTATCTGCCGTTGATAAAGCTCACAGTAATCAACAGACGCACCGAGTGCGCGCAATCCTTCAGCTAAATGAGTGCGTCCGCCACGGCCACGAGCAATTAAAATTTTTTCTCCAGATATGGATTGTAGCGCGGGTAGTGTCAATAAATCTTCACTATTCATGGCCTGGCAGGGGCTGCGCACCGATGCATCGAGATGAGATAGTAATTTTTGCAATTGATCTGCTGTAGTCTTGCCAATCGCGAAAAATTTCAAACCAATTGGCAACTGCGGCCAAGAATAGTCGATCCATTCAATACCGTAACGGACCGCATTCTGGCTGACAAAAATAATTTTCTGATACTCGTCGAGCTTTGCCAAACAACTCTTGGCAGCCTGAACTTCAGCCCCCTCTTGCAGTGGCGCGATGATCAAGAATGGGTGACAAGTAATGCCAGCGCCGGCGCTGGCAAAATTCAGCATAGAGGATTTGGCCTGGCTCTCGGGACGGGTAAGCAGAAGGTGTAGGCCGCTGAGATCAACCATAGATTTTCCGCAATATGCGATCCGCCCCTGCTGACAGTAAACGTTCCGCTAGAGTTTTACCCAGAGCTTCGGCGTCAGCGGAAGTGCCAACAATTTCATCTTTTAATATATCACTGCCATCGGGCTCGCCAACTAAACCCCGCAGCCATAATTTGCCATCGGGTCGATGAATGGCAAAGCTGGCTATCGGTAATTGGCACCCTCCCTGTAGATGCCGGTTCATAGATCGCTCGGCCAGAACACACTCCGCAGTGATGCTATGATTGAGTGACGCTAATAATTCCGCAGTTCGATGATCGTCTCGACGAGATTCAATACCTACGGCGCCCTGCCCGCCGGCAGGTAGACAAAGTTCTGTCGGCAGATGTTCGCTGATTCGATGCGAAAGCTGCAGGCGTTTCAGGCCTGCGGCAGCCAAGACGATAGCTTGATATTCGCCAGCATCCAGCTTTGCCAGGCGGGTATTGACGTTGCCGCGAAGAAAACGAATATCCAGATCGGGCCGCACGGCTAACAATTGACACTGTCGGCGTAGACTGGAGGTGCCGACCACAGCCCCATGAGGCAATTCACTAAATGTTGCAAATTGGTTAGAGATGAGGGCATCGCGGGGGTCTTCTCGCTCGCAGATGACCGACAGGCCCAAAGATTCCGGAAATTCCATGGGGACATCTTTCATGGAGTGAACGGCAATATCCGCCTCGCGGTTTAATAATGCCTGTTCCAATTCTTTAACGAATAAGCCCTTACCGCCTATTTTTGCCAGCGGGGTATCCAGTATTTTGTCGCCGCGGCTAGTCATTGGCAGTAGCTTGACCGTTAATTGTGGGTGAACCGATGCTAGCCGATCTTTGACATATTCTGCCTGCCAGAGCGCGAGAGCACTCTTGCGAGTGGCGATAGTAAGAACACGATCCATTAGGAAGCTGCCATTAAGGTTGAGTAAGGTTGTTTGTAAAGGTAGCGTTCTGATTTACGTGAGTTTCTCTCGACAGACGGCACCTCGCCGGAGATCTCGTTTATTTGGCGAATACTATTGGTAAACGAATATCGGCGATATTGAACGGCGTGCTTATGTCTGAATTACCTATGCCTGAATTTGCTCTTTCGTGGAAATAAAAATTCCAGGTCGGCAGACGCCACCAACTTTCTTTCTTTTAAAAACTTAGAATTTGATTTCGCTAATGTTCTGGCTTACATACGTCCCGGCGATTCTGTCTCGCAAAACTTCACTCGTGTAGACTGCCAGGTTTTACTGCGATTTCAATAGTATCAAATCTTCAGATGGATTTTGCCAATTTATCAGTGTTACCGATAGCGTAAAATAAAATTGGAGCAACTGGCGAGTCTCTTGAAAAAATATCTCGGGATTGCCGCGCTTAAGCACTGGAAACTGGAGCTTATCGCCTCCTGCTCTTTAGCTGCGTCCCTGTAGACGGCGCAAATTGCACGGAAAGTATTCGAGGCGTATTTGGGATTTTAAGCGGTTTCCCGCTTTGCCTCAGCAGTTTTTTGTTGAAACAGCAGCGATTTTACGCAAAAGCAAAATGGTATGTGAAATTTTTGATAGTATCGATAGTTACGACAAGCGCGCAGGAAGCCAGCTTTAACAATTATTATGACAATTCGCGAGTTCCCGGATGAACCCCGAGTTCGAGTCAGTTACTGAGTGCGCGGTCCTGTCCCTGTGGAAGTATTATATTTTTTGATTCCTATCGGTCTGGTGTTTTTGCTGATTGCTATCCGCATGTTGTTTTGGGCCATTAATTCAGGACAATATGAAGATTTGGAAACCGAAGCCAACCGTATCTTATTTGATGACGCTCCCCCTGTCAGTAAACCTCCGGCGGATATTTCCTCTGGTGAGGATATGAAAGCTACTCCCAAGGATTAACCTATTTTTGTATGGAATCTCTTTCCTATTTGGTGGCTTTTAGCCTAGGTCTTTTCGGTAGCGCCCATTGTTTGGGTATGTGTGGGGGCATTATTGGTGCACTCACATTGTCTGTCGATCAATCCCGCCCGCGTGAGCGGATACTTATACTCTTGGGTTATAACTTTGGTCGGGTGGCTGGCTACGTATTGATTGCCGTCATTTTTTATCTATTGGTCTCGGTGCCGGCCAGCTACCTTTCTCTGAGTTTTATGCGCGTGCTCGCGGGTTTGTTGCTCATCGCCATGGGATTTTATTTGGCCGATTGGTGGCGCGGACTGCAATATCTGGAAAAAGCCGGAGGTCTGTTGTGGCAAAAAATACAGCCGTTTAGCCAAACATTGCTGCCTGTGCGAACGGTAAAGCAGGCGCTGCTCCTCGGTGTTCTGTGGGGTTGGTTGCCTTGTGGCTTGATCTATAGCGCGCTGGTCTATTCATCAACGGCGGACTCCGTCTATCAGGCGGCGTTACTGATGGCGAGTTTCGCGGCGGGAACTTTACCGGCAGTGCTGTTCGGCAGTCTGTTTGCCGAAAACATACTGAACCTGGTGCGTAAAAAATCGTTGCGAACCCTAATGGCTGTATTTTTTATTGGCTTTGGTGTCTGGACATTGTGGTCAAGCTTTGCTCACCGAGCTCATGAGCCTTCACTTCTCGAGCATAGCGACTCGACGAATCCTCAGCACTCCCACTGAGCCTTTTATAAAATTTGTTTGCTTGAAGCGCGGAGAGTTTTCTTCGCAGTTTTAATGAGATAGCTTCAAAATGGTTTCGACTTTATCTTCGCGACCGATAAGCAGTACGTCGGCTGGGCGTAAGGCAAATAGACCGCTGGCTACTACGCCGACAATCTGATTGATTTGGCTTTCTAGAGCGACTGGATGGCTAATAACTAAGTTGTGCACATCGAGAATATCATTGCCGTTATCCGTCACTACGCCCTCGCGGTGTTTCGCCGAGCCACCTAGTTTAGCTAACTCACGAGCCACGTAAGCGCGAGACATGGGAATGACTTCCACCGGTAGAGAAAAAGTTCCCAACACGCCTACCCGTTTACTATCATCCACAATACAGATAAATTCATCGGCACAGGCAGCGACAATTTTTTCTCGAGTATGGGCCGCACCGCCACCTTTGATTAGGCAGAGATTGCCGTCGGCCTCGTCGGCACCGTCCACGTAAACTGCTATACGATCGATTGTATTCAAATCGCGGATCGGAATATTTTTATCTCTCAATCGAGCATCCGTGGCCAGGGAGCTGGATACGGCACCATTGAAATACTCTCTATGTTCAGCCAGGTAATCGATGAAATAGTTGACGGTTGAGCCGGTGCCCACTCCAACGATGGTGCTTGGCGATAACTGGGGTTGAATGTAGGCCATTGCCGCTTCAGCCACCGCCCGTTTGCGTTCGTTTTGAGTCATCAATGTGAAAAGGTCTCGATTCTTGCGATGGTTTGAGAGTAGCGGCTCCCTGGCGGGGATGCAATTGGCTTTTCCTAGTCGCTTGTAAATTTTTTAGGGTTAAAATCAGTCGCGTCAGAGTTATTGGTTTTACGATCAGAGGGGCGGATTTAATAAATCTAACGATGTTGCCAAATATAAGCACTCTGATACCTTAAGCTTCGAGCTTGACTTGTTAACCAGATTTAAAGTTGCATAGTGTTCACTCAAGATCCCTGGGATCATAAACTTTATTGCTACTACTCTAACTATCGATCTCAGTTTGGTCATTAATAACGCGATAGTCGAATAAATCGTTTTATCACTGTTTTTAAAGCTAGTCGGAAGCATCGCAAGCTATGAATTCGTTAAACAAATCTATTCTCAGCCTACTGATTGTCGCCGCGCTGTTATCCATAATGATTATTGTCGCCCAAACGTTAAATATTTTTAAGCCCCAGGTGACTTCAGAAAAATTACTGGATATGGGTTACTTCCAGTTCGATCGGCCGAGACCGATTGGCGATATCCCACTCGAAAATTTAAATGGAAAATCAGTCACCCTCACCAATCGCCATCAACAGTGGCAGCTTGTTAATTTCGGTTATATGTTTTGTCCCGATATCTGTCCAATCAATCTGCGTTTAATGAGTGATCTAAAAAAGCTGTGGGATAGCGGTGATCATCAACAAAATTTAGCCATTACCCATATTACGTTCGACCCGCAGCGGGATAAGTTAGAACGTCTAAAGCCTTATCTGAAATATTACCATTTGGAGCTGGCGGGGCTTAGCGGCGATTTGGATAATATTAAAAAGCTCGCCAAACAATTGAACACCTTATTTATCCATGAAAAACCGGATGAGTATGGAAATTATTTTATCACTCACAGCGATAGCATCTCGCTGATAAATCCTGCAGGTGAATATGTAGGGCTTTTTAAAGCGCCCTACGACAAGGATAAAATACTTGCGGTACTGAGCTTGCTGATCCGCTGAGAGTAATAATTAAAGTGTTGTGGTCTAGTAAGGCCTGGCTATTGCAACAATGGTTTTTCGCACACCCGAAGCCAGAATCAATGAAACTTCGATTTTTTCGTCATGTTCAATCGTCTTGTTTAAACCGATCATCATGACGTGGTAACCACCGGGTTTGAAGTTTATGGATGATCCTGCCGGTATTTCCACAGATTCAACTTTTTCCATTTTCATTAAACCCGCTTCCATGAGGTGCTGGTGAAGTTCTGCCCGTATCGCGCGATCACTCGATACTTCGACCAAAGTAAGCGTTGTTTCACTGCGATTGATCAGTTCAAAGTAAATAGCGGTATTTTGCATGCCCGCTGGCGTTGCCCTGACCCATGGATCGCGAACCAATAGCTCGTCACTCACGGAGGGCCTATCGACAGGGTTTTCTTCAGCGGTGGCCAAAACATTAAATACGGATAGCGCCAGTACAAAAATATATTTCAGAGTTTTAACGGACATAATTTTTACTCAAACACGGCATATTTTGTTTGAAAATCGATTCTTCTAGATAACCTTGCACAATCTGGCAATCGTCATACGCATTATTTTTACTACATGAATAGCTTTTCGGCGTCGACCAATAAAGCTTTTATTTCTGAAACAGATAACTGGTGAGTTTCTTGCCACCACAGGCCGACGTGTTGCGGATTCACGTCAAAACCGACGATATCATCCGGTAGTCGAGCTAGGAACTCCTGAAGTTTTTTGACTTGTTGATCGGGCAGCGTTTCGATCTGGTAATTTTTATCTGATTGCCATTGCCACTCATTATAGAAATGTAAATCGTGTTTATAATTTTGCCGAATCAACGAGCCATCCGGCGTGTTCTCTGACAGGTGCTTGCTGGATAAAGAATAAACCATTATTGAAGATTGGTTTGAGCCTCGACCGTACTTATCCGCCCGCACATGCAAGCCCAATTTCGCCGCCTCTTGACGCAGCTTTGCCAAATACCGTGAATGATCAGATGGCTGCATTAGCATTATCGGCCCGATGGCCATTGCAATAGCAAGTAAGGTGATTAATATAGGCCAGTAACTCATGAAATATTTTCTCGCCAAAATTAGATCAATGATCTAAAGAAATTTGTAAAAGTTGAGATTCTTCCGGTTTGGGTATACAAGCATTGATTCGTCGAACATACTGGCGAGATACTTTATTCACGCAAGCAACGCGGAGCATATGGGTAGTATTTACAGTGTACTTGAAATGTCAGAGTATTCTTATTTTTGACTCAGTAGCAATAAGAAAAAGTTGAACAAAAATAATTAATTATTCATCCGTGTCCAGCTCGAAATAGTGATTTTTCATGTATATTTTTTAGGCGGTGTTTATGAATCAGCTACTAATTTGGCTTATTTTATCCAGCACTTTTTTCAGTCTCACCGATAGTACCTGGAGTGCTTCCCCCGATGCTGAGCGTTTTGCTCAACAAAAAACCGCTCAACAAAAACTCTCTCATCAAAGAAAAATATTTGCCGAGGCCAGGCAGGCCTTCAGTGATAACGACCACCAACGCTACCAGAAACTGCGCGAGCAATTAGCCCATTATCCACTGCTGCCGTATTTAGAATACCGTGAGCTGCGACAGAGATTAGATAGTCTTCCACACTCGGAAGTAACGCGCTTTCTCGAGCGATACCAAGACAGCTATTTGGCTCAATTATTGTTAGGTAGCTGGTTGGACAAGCTGGCCCACAAAAAACTCTGGCATGAATACCGCCGCTACTATAGGCCCAAGTTCAGCGATGCGCGCTATCGATGTTGGTCTGTGTGGTCAAAGTTCAAAACCGGTGATCGCTCTGCCCTCGCAGAAGTCGAACCTTTGTGGAATGTTTCCGTGTCGCAACCGCATCACTGCGATCCGTTGTTCAAAAAATGGCGCGAAGCGGGTTATTTAACCGTTGATTTAGTCTGGGAGCGCCATCGCAAGGCTTTGCTTAACAGGCAATATCAACTGGCGCGTTATCTGCGACGATATATGCCAAAAACCGTGAAAGAACACGCTTTACTGTTTCAACAGGTTTTATCAAATCCCGACCAGTTAAGGTATGTAAAAAAATACAAAAAGCCATACCCTTATTTCCAGGAAATCATCTTTCACGGTCTCCTTTACCACGCTAAAATTAAGCCCGAACAGTCCCTGTCGCTGTGGCATCGCTATAAGTCCTACTACCCATTCAGCGAAGCGCAATTTGAGTCGCTGCGCTACCGCGTAGCGCGAACATTGGCAGATGATGGCAGGGAAGACGTGATGGCAGGGTTGCTGGAAAACCTATCGGATCACCATAAAACGGTTGTTGTTGAAATTCTTTTAAGAAAACTGCTCAGAGAACAAGATTGGCCGGCCGTCTTGACTTGGATAGCGCGCCTGCCGCTGATTGAACAACAATCCAATCGTTGGCGATACTGGCGGGCCCGGACTCACCAGGCGCTGGGAAACAAAGACCAGAACTACCGGATAACCTTCGCCGAATTAGCCTCTACCCGCAGCTACTACGGTTTTTTGTCGGCGGACTGGTTGAATCAGGATTATCATTTACAACATGTATCCGTAGACGTCGATAGTCGACTTGTCGAAAAGCTAAAAAAGAATCAGGCCTTTGCGCGTGCCAGAGAACTTTTCCATCTGGATAAGCTGCATTTTGCTCGTCAGGAGTGGCGCTTCGTGATTAAAGGAATGAACGCTGCAGAACATCAGGCAGCGGCAAAACTCGCCAATCGATGGGGGTGGTACCGCAAGTCCATAGAATCTATGGCGGCCGCAGAGGCTTGGGATGATTTGAATGTCCGCTTTCCCTTTGCCCACAATGAGATTGTCCAACGACAAGCCAGGGATACACAATTACCCGCCACGCTGATTTTCGCCATTGCCCGCCAGGAAAGCGCTTGGGGATCGGATGCTAGATCCCGCGCCGGCGCCATGGGCTTGATGCAATTACTGCCCAGCACGGCAAAATATACCGCTGAAAAAGCTGGACTCGACCATCGACGCAGTGATCTGTTAAAACCGGAGCACAACATCAAGCTAGGCAGTCATTACATGAGTCAGTTGTTGGAACAGTATAATAACAACCGCGTACCTGCGATAGCCGCCTATAACGCGGGACCTAATCGAGTCAATCGCTGGTTGCAAGAGACGGATAAGCGTCTGCCAAACGATGTCTGGATCGAATCTATCCCCTTTAGCGAGACCCGTAAGTATGTTAAAAACGTGTTGTCTTATGCCGTAATTTATGGGTATCGCATGAAAAAAAGCACCACTTTGTTGACCCTGAAAGAAGGCAAAAGTCTTCTATAGCAACTTTCGTTAGGCCGGCAACTATTTTGCTGTTGAACGGGGCAGAGGATGTACTCAATTCAGTCTGGAGGCATATGCATGTGCCGAATATGTCCGAGAGTCGTGGTGGTCTTCCCGGAAGCGGTTCGCCGGAAAGCATTTTGCTGCCACATTGTTTGCCGCCACACTGAGCGAACACTATTTTTGTGTGAATACTGGTTAAGTTACGCTCGCCTTCGAACGAAAAAATTGAATTTTCTCTGGAATTAGGCGACTAAACTGAACGAAATCCCCAATTCAAATAACCTGGTTCATCGAATCAAACGTTGCATTTCGTTACAATAGTTGTCGAACCTTTGGCAATCTTACCGATAAACCTCCTCTAACAGATTTGAGCAGTCCCCCATGAAATTAATGCTGTCAATTTACTTTATATCCTTCGTCGTGGGCTTCTCTGTCCTTGGCGAATCATTTTTTCCATCGAGGAGCTGGGCAGATAGCGCTTCAGCAACCGCATCCGAAATCCCTTCCATCGAAAAACTCAGCAAAACTATCATTCCACGACTGCAAGCTGCTCGACCTGAATTAAGCTTTAGCGATCTTGAAGTGACTCCGGTTAAAGGGCTTTATAAAATCAAGGTCAATAATCAGACCGCCTTTGTCAGTAGTGATGGAAGTCACTTGATCTCAGGCGAAATGTACCAAGTACAACCCTCGGGTTTGGTAAGTCTACAAGAGCGGGAGCGCCAGTCAGAGGAGGTTGCCTTTGAGCCTCGGCGAGCCAAAATGCTCCAGGCAGTTCCCAGAGAAGATTTACTAATTTACTCACCCGAGGGCAGGGCTAAAGGGCATGTTTACATTTTCACCGACATCGATTGCGGCTTTTGCCGGCGCTTACACAGCCAGATGCCAGAATTCTTAGCTAAGGGGATAGAGGTCCGCTATTTGGCTTTTCCTCGAGCGGGTAAAGATTCTGTGAGTGCAAGAAAACTAGCAACGGCCTGGTGTGCGGAAGATCCTAAGTCGACGATGACTGAGTTCAAAAGTGGTAAAAATGTCCCCTTAAACGATTGTGAAAACAATCCCGTAGCTGACCAATATGCCCTTGGTCAACAAGTCGGAGTACGGGGAACACCGGCGATTATTCTTCAGTCTGGCAAGCTTATTCCCGGTGCCGTCAGTCCCGATTATCTGGCCAAGGAAATGGGCATCTAACTGCCACTCGCCCGCCGTAGATGGCCTTCTGGGCATGAATACACTCGGTCAATTTTGCTTTCAAATTGATCAAAATGCTGCCGCGTTGCGGCTAATCCAGCAGTAAACGATATTGTTGTCTAAGACTTCACCTTACCTTTTTCCGTCACTACCTCAACACTTCCCTACTGATGATTTTCCGCTACGCACTACACAACAGATGTCGTAACGTTTTACGTCGACAAAATCTGCTGTTTTTACCCGATTTTCTCCTTGCCCGACGGACTCCTCGGCGGTCCGCCCGAGAGAGCCAACTTCTGGTCGAATAAAGTCTCTGGTTCACTGAACTCGCTCGGATAAAATTTTTCCCGACACTTCACGCTTAGTGAAAATCGCAATGGCGTAAATGTCGCCGGTAAATTGATGGTTCCTAGTCAGTCGCTATGCCACGCGCTACAGGACTCGGTCAATCGAATAAATAGTTGTCGTAGTAATAGCAACTCTCTCGTTGACCAAAGTTTCAGTAAAGCCATCCAGTTTTAAGTTTAGTAGCGCCTTTTTGGCTTAGAAGTCGACCTGGGAGTTCTCGCCTCGGCTTGCAGGTGGCCTCTCGTTGACAGTCCCCAGGTTGGCTAGTAAGGTTGCCGCTTTTCATGTTGTCCCGAGGGTTTAAATTGAAAACGGTTAATATTGGCATCTGCGGTTTGGGTAACGTTGGTAGCGGTACCTTTAACGTTCTGGTGCGGAATAAATCTATTATTGAATCCCGACTCGGCGGCCAGTTGTCCATTGTTCAAGTGGCTTCCCGCAGGGATAACCCCGCCTGTGATTTGACGGGAGTAGCCGTTACCCGCGACATTTTTGATGTGGTTAATAATCCCAACGTCGATGTAGTTTTGGAGCTGATAGGCGGTACCACCGTTGCCAGAGAGCTGATCCTCAGCGCCATTGCGAATGGCAAACACGTAGTCACCGCCAACAAAGCGCTGATTGCTGAGTTCGGCAATGAAATCTTTGCCAAGGCTCACGAAAAAAATGTCACCGTTGCTTATGAAGCGGCGGTCGCGGGTGGCATACCCATTATCAAGGTTCTGCGAGAGGGCCTGGTGGCCAACCGCATTGAGTGGCTCGCCGGCATTATTAACGGTACCGGTAATTTTATTCTCACGGAGATGGCAGATAAAAATCGCGATTTTGCCGATGTCTTGAAGGAAGCCCAGGCTCTGGGCTACGCGGAAGCCGACCCCACTTTTGACGTCGAAGGTATCGACGCAGCCCACAAATTGGTGATTCTGGCATCGCTGGCTTTTGCCATGCCGCTGGCGTTTGATGAGGTCTTTTATGAAGGCATCAGTACCATTGAAACTAAAGATATCCACTACGCCAAAAACTTGGGTTATCGCATTAAACATCTGGGAATTGCCCGTCGCCAGCAGCAGGGTATCGAGCTGCGTGTGCACCCAACCTTAATTCCGGAGAAGCGTTTACTCGCCAATGTCGATGGCGTGCACAACGCAGTATTGATTAAAGGCGATGCCGTTGGGCCGACCTTGTACTATGGCCCAGGGGCGGGAAGTGAACCGACGGCCTCTTCGGTGATTGCCGATGTCGTCGATGTTGCTCGAAAAATTATCTCCGGTAGTCAATCGAATGTTTCAGCGCTGGGATTTACTGAGATTGAAACCCAGATAATTCTGCCGATTACAGAAGCGATAATGGCGTATTATCTTCGTTTCGAAGTGGTCGATAAACCTGGTGTCCTGTCGCAACTAACCAAAATCTTTAGCGATCGAGGCATCAGCGTTGAAGCGGTGCATCAGAACGAACCCCCGGAAGGTCGAGCCCATGCGGAAATTGTTATATTGACGAATCGGGTTAAGGAAGCCTTGTTGTTGGAGGCCATCAGTGCGGTTGAAAAGCTGGAAGTCATCCGCGGTAGTATTCACAAGATTCGCGTCGAAGCTCTAAATTGATCACGTGCGTTTTTTGCCTGGAAAACATTTTTACTTTCGCCTTGGCCAGATAGCTTCTCGACCGTAAATAAAGCTTTTAGAGATGACGTTGTGAAATACATCAGTACGCGAGGACAAGCTCCCGCACTTAGTTTTGAAGAGGTTATTCTAACGGGCTTAGCCAGCGATGGCGGGCTCTATGTGCCCGACACGTTGCCAGAGTTTTCTCAGCGGGAAATTGCCTCCTGGGCTGGTCTAGAATATCAAGATCTGGCTTTTAAGATCATTGCGCCGTTTGTAAATGCCGAGATAGCTGATGCGGACCTCAAGCGCATTATCAAAAAATCCTACGCCGGTTTTCGCCATACAGCTATTGCCCCTCTCATACAAACCGCACACAACGAATGGGTGTTGGAGTTATTTCAAGGGCCAACCCTGGCCTTTAAAGATTTTGCTTTACAGTTTTTGGGTAATCTCCTCGATCATATACTTGCTAAACGTCAACAGCGAGTCGTGGTGATGGGTGCCACTTCGGGCGATACCGGTTCGGCGGCCATCGAAGGTTGCCGCCGTTGTGACAACGTCGATATTTTTATCCTGCATCCTCACCAGCGCATCTCCAGCGTCCAGCGAAAGCAAATGACTACGGTCTTGGAAGACAACGTCTACAACATCGCCTTAAAAGGTAATTTCGACGATTGTCAAAACATGGTCAAAGCCAGTTTTCGGGATCAGTCTTTCCTTCCCGATGGCAGGCGCTTAGTCGCGGTAAACTCCATTAACTGGGCGCGCATCATGGCGCAAACCGTCTACTATTTTTACGCGTCACTGGCTTTGGGAGGTCCCCACCGAAAGATATCTTTTTCCGTGCCAACCGGTAATTTCGGGGATATTTTTGCCGGCTACCTCGCCAAGAAAATGGGCTTGCCCATCGATCAACTGGTGGTTGCTACCAATGCCAACGATATTCTTCACCGCTGTATCGCCAACAACGATCACAGTAAAAAAGCGTTGGTGCATTCCCTATCGCCGAGTATGGATATCATGGTATCCAGTAATTTTGAACGCTTATTGTTTGATGTATACGGCTGCGACGGTAATATTATTCGCCAACTGATGGAAGATTTTAAAGGCGGGACGATGACCTTGCGGGCAGATGCGCTGGCAACCATCAAAGCTAACTTCGACAGCGATCGTTTGGATGATGAAGCCATGTTGAGAACCATCGCCGATGTCTTCGACAAAACCGAATATCTACTAGACCCCCACACAGCTATCGGCATCAAGGCCGCCAGAGAAACTCGTAAAGACACATCGACACCGATGGTCTGCCTCGCTACCGCCCATCCGGCCAAGTTCAGTGAAGTCATTCAAAAGGCCGGTCTCGGCGAACCGGCGCTGCCGCATCATATGGCAGATTTATTCGATCGCGAAGAGCGCTGTTCCGTGCTCGACAACGACATCACTCGAGTGCAGCAGTTTATCCGGGAAAATATTCGATAAGTATCGCCCAGAGCGGACGCCTGGCCAGTGGTTTTAGAATGTCATGCAATATGATATTTGTCCCTTTGGCTTGAATGCTCAGTTAGCATAGCCCCTTCGCTAGAGGATCGCGCCTAGCTCAGACGATATGTGCTATATCGAGAAAGACAAACGTTTGCATCGATGTTGCGTATTGGCCCCAGCAAGGATGTTTGCGAGTGATTTTTTTATCGAACCCCAAGGGCTGCGCAAATACTTTTGCTCAATAAGTTCCACAAGCCTCTGTTGAAATTCAGCTTACTAATATTGGAAAGATGATTTTATATGAGTGAAACTATTTTTAAGCCAAGAAGCTTCGCTGAAACCTTGATGATGTTATGCCAGGCATATGGAGAGCCTTACTATAAAGATGGAATGATTGTTGAAATTGCTCTGGCAGAGAAATCGGGAATAAAAAAGAATAAGATTTCAAGATGGCTAAAAGCCCCGCTCGAAAATATCGAAAAAAATGATATCGAGGTGTTCGCCAAGATTTTTAATGTCATGCCTGGGCAATTGCGTGGCGAGGAGCCTATAGAGCTTCTGGATGGAATAAAAAATGATAGAATAAAAAATGAAATAGGTACCGATGTCACCGAGTCCTTTGAAAATCAATCTGATGATTCAGATAAAAGTACCGAGACGCAAAATAAAAAAAGCGAAATCCAGATTATTCGCGAAGAATTGCAAACCTTAAATAAACACAAATTCGTGCGTATTCAAAATTCTACACTGAGAATGTTGTGGACATCCTTTCTAAAAGGCGTTGCCGTTGGCTTGGGCAGTGTGCTTGGCGCCACCATTGTGGTTTCTATTCTTCTTGCGTTGCTGGCGCAGATTGAATTCATTCCTATTATAGGCGATTGGGCCGAACAGCTTATGCGGGAGGTCCAACAGTATCAACCACCCTAGCAGATGCTTAATCATTGTTCTGGGTGTACCTTTATCAAAACAGCCTTGGTATTATTGCCAGTTTTTTATTGATTGTGTAAGTTATTCAACTCTTCAATAATCACGTTCTTTGACTTAACCCGAATAAGTCCAACTAGATTGGCTGACAATTAATGGTTACTTAATACAGGATAGCGTAAAAATTAGTTATGAAAATTCCAAAGCGACTCCAACCTCTGATAGATGACGGTTGGATTGATGAAGTGATTAGTCGATTAATGAGCGGTAAAGAAGCGGATGTTTTTGTTGTCCGCTGCGGCACAGGAATTCGTTGTGCAAAGGTATATAAAGAAGCCGCAAAACGCAGCTTTAAAAAAGCAGCTCAATATCAAGAGGGGCGCAAGGTTCGCAATAGCCGCCGTGGTCGAGCCATGGAAAAAGGCTCTAAATTTGGCCGCAAGCAACAGGAAGAAATCTGGCAAAACTCCGAAGTCGATGCGCTCTCCCGTCTCGCCCGGAGTGGGGTGCGAGTACCCGAAACGTTTGGCTGCCTGGATGGTGTCTTATTGATGGAACTGATACGCGATAATGCCGGCGATGTTGCGCCGCGTTTGGCGGACGTTGTTATGTCAGTAGAGGAAGCCAAAGCAGGCCATGCTCAAATTATGCAATACGTGGTTCGCATGTTATGTGCGGGTTTGATCCATGGGGATTTGTCAGAATTTAATATCCTGGTTGGCGAAGACGGCCCCGTTATTATCGATTTACCACAAGCAATAGACGCTGCCGCCAATAATAATGCCCAAAGTATGTTGGAGCGGGATGTCAATAATATGCGCAACCACTATGGTCTATTCGCACCAGAATTGTTGGAAACACAATACGCCAAAGAAATATGGGCACAGTATGAAGACGGTGAGCTTCATCCCGATAGTACTTTGACAGGTTATTTTGAAGAGGAGACGAAAGCAGCGGATGTGGATGAGGTATTGGCAAATATCGACATGGCTATTTCTGAAGAAGAGGCTCGACTTGAACGCTTGCAGGCCGCTAATGAAGAATAAGTCAAAGAGTATGAATTTCTGAGTTAAGGCTGTTGTTCAGGATAGAGTAAAGCGGGAGCCTGTAAATAATTCTGTGTAACTGCCAAGTTTAAATATAATCGGCCAATCGGTCTTTAAACTCAATCATAAATCGATTGAGCGCAGGCTTCCAATCTCTGACCGGTATCGTCCATTTTTGGACGCATTCTGAATCGCCAAACAAATCACTTTCCTAGCTGAGTCGTCGGTAGGAAATAACTTACGTTTTTTAATCGCTTTTCGGATAACACTGTTCAGCGATTCGATGGCGTTGGTGGTGCAGATCACTTTTCTAATATCAGCCGGGTAATTAACTAAGGTATTTAGGTTCTGCCAATGAATGCGCCAGGATTTACCGACTGCTTTTTAGCTAGATATTTCCATGGCGTTAAATCATCGAGGGAATCGTGTGGCCGTTCTTCGCTCCATTTCCGCATCCAGTTCCCCGCCAGTTCTTTGACCTCGTGTAAGTTTTTCAAGGTATACCTACCAAGTATCACTGTGCAGTAGGTCTGGTTAAATTGTTTAAAAAACGAATAATGCGCTTGTAGTTGTAGTCATGCCTCAGGCGGTGAAGCACTTTCAGCGGTTTGTTAAAACCATAGGCGGATAGTGCTCAGACGCTTCGTACAGCGCTACTTCGAGCAGGGCTATTAAGTCTGGTTTTTCAAATAGATTTAGTGAAATCAAGTTTATAAGAGCGCCCAAAAAAGAATTTAATTGAGTAAGGCAATTTGGATAATACCACCCAAATGAAAAATTCAACTTTGATCGATCAGTTTTTTGGAGTCTTCGCTTACAGCAAGCGGGCCCTGTTATTGGTGTGGCAAACGTCACCGCGATTTACTTTATTATTGGCGCTATTCACCTTGTTGGCGGGAATTTTGCCAACGGCCATTGCTTATATCGGTCAACTGATTGTCGATGCCGTAGTTAATGCTTCAGTGGATACTAAAGTTACCGCCTTGGATTTACACTCACAGCCACAGTCATTGCCGCTACAATTTATTAAGCTCCTGGGTCTGGAAGCCTTGCTAGTTATTACCTTAATCGCCTGTCAGCGGGGCATATCTGCTCTGCAATCTTTATTTCGTGCACTCTTGGCTCATAGAGTCAATCGCATGATTTTGGATAAAGCGCAAACGCTCAGCCTGGCCCAATTTGAAGATTCTGAGTTTTACGACAAGCTGGTGCGAGCTCGCCGCGAGGCTTCCACTAGACCTTTGGCTTTGGTCAACAAAACCTTCGGTTTAATGCAAAATGCCATCGCTCTCGCGGGCTTCTCGGTACTGTTGTGGCAGTTTTCGCCCTGGGTTATTGTGATTTTATTCATCGCTGCACTACCGGGCTTTTTTGCCGAAACCTTATTTTCCGGTCAGGCTTTTACTTTATTCCGCTGGCGCTCCCCCGAATACAGACAACAAAGTTACCTTGAAACTTTATTAGCTCGCGAAGATAGTGCCAAGGAAGTCGCATTATTTGGTCTGGGTTCGCTGCTCTTGGAGCGCTATAGCGATATTTTTCGAAAGCTTTATCGCGAAGATCGCTCGCTAACCTTGCGCCGTGATAGTTGGGGTTTGGTAATGGATATTATTGCCAGCCTGACGTTTTATGGGGCTTACGCCTGGATCATTATGGCCACCATTGTCAAGGCCATCACTTTGGGCCAGATGACCATGTACTTGATCGTCTTTAAACAAGGTCAGAGTGCCATTACCGCAAGCTTGCAAGCCATTAGTGGCATGTACGAGGACAATCTCTACCTATCCAATCTCTATGATTATTTAGAGCAGCCGGGTGAAGAAATCATCGGTGGAGTAGAACAAGGCAGCAATCCTGGCGACGGGATTCGTTTCGAAGCCGTGAGCTTTATGTATGAAGGTTCAAATCGTCCCGCCTTGGATAAGGTGAGTTTTCATATCAAACCTGGCGATAGTTTGGCCATTGTTGGCGAAAACGGCTCGGGCAAAACCACCTTGATTAAATTACTAACGCGCTTGTATTTGCCGAGTTCGGGACGGATTGTCTTTGAAGGCACTGACATCACGCAATGGAACGGTGACGCTTTGCGACAAAAAATTGGTGTTATTTTTCAAGATTTCATCCGCTACCAATTCACGGTCGGTGAAAATATTGGTGTCGGCGAAGTCGCACACATCGACAACCACCAACGTTGGCAACAAGCCGCTGAGCAGGGCCAGGCTGCTACTTTTATTGAAGAGCTCTCCGACAATTATCACACCCAACTGGGGCGATGGTTTAAAAATGGCCAAGAGCTTTCCGGTGGTCAATGGCAGAAAATGGCCCTGTCGCGGGCCTTTATGCGAAAGCAAGCTAAAGTCATTATTCTCGACGAGCCTACATCTGCAATGGATGCTCAGGCGGAAGCGGATATCTTCAGTGAGTTCAATCAGTTGATGCGCGATAAAATGGCCATTCTCATTTCTCACCGCTTTTCAACTGTCCGCACTGCCAAAAAAATCATGGTGATTGACAAGGGTAAGGTCATCGAGACGGGATCTCACGAACAACTTATGCTTAAAAATGGACGCTATGCCCACTTATTTAATTTACAAGCTGAAGCGTATCGATAAACTTAAAACGGAGAAACTTATCGCGTCAAAAACTTCAATATTGTATTTTCGGGTAGACGACCAACCCAGGGCTGATACCGCTGAAATCCCTTTAAACTTTGATTCAACAAAGCCGGCTACAAAATTTCACCGATCAGTGGATGGTAGACGCCCCCGCCCATATGAATAATGTCCATTCCCTGAATATGCCCGTAGGCGGTATTTTGGTGGTCTACAACACTAGAGTGTATTTATCCTAATAAGATGGCCAAATAACCTCCCATTGATTGAGATATTGCGTTTTTGCTAGTGTGTTTAAGAACTCGGCTTTTACTTCTCCCTCCAGCTTGCGGGAAACCAAATAAGAAGTGGCAGAAGTCAGCGGTATACCTTTTCTGACGACATGGAAATTGATCGGCAGCACGGTGATATGACCGGCTTTAATTTCGAAGGGGAGGTTGACCTCATGAGGTTCATCACCACCGGAATAATCATAGCCGGTTAGATGTGGAACGGCATCTACGGTTGATACAAAATAGTTGCCGGGCTCTAAATGGTTCAGGAAGACAAACTGGTAACCATCTTTACGAATCAGACGAATGGGTTTGCCGAGGGCTTTACCAGTGTCGTTAGTGATAACTATTTGGTTGGCATAACCCGAATGTAGGGTAACGCCGTTATCGCTCTCCATGGACTTTGGTATGGCAAGAACCCCGGTAGATATTTTGTCCATTATTTTGGTGGATAAATGCTTATCGGGTAGTACATAACTTCTATTGCACGCGGTAAGACCAATAAAAGCTACAATGATAAAAAAGATACCTGACCTTTTCATGCGATCTCCTGGTTAATTTTCAATATCAAGCTAAATCCTTACGTATCCTATTTAGCTATTCTCGGATAAACGTTTTCATATATTTTATATTTACACGGTTACGACATTTTTTTAAACTAGGGTGAGGTTCACTTTGACCCGAAATATTTTCAATATTTTCGATTACTTTAATTTATCCAATATCACTAATTTAAGATCTTTATCTTCTTTATTGCTTTCATCAAAAAAGGCTACTAATAGAGAGTTTTTAACATTTTTTGAATTAATGAAAAAGTCAGCAATATCTTTATTAGTTTCATCATCATGCCAAGTAGTCAAAAAATCGTCACTTTCATCAATAGAAGACTCCAAATAAATATTATCTACATAGTTATGTAAAAATTCAGAATCTTTACCGGCACAAATAAAGTAACG
>JBLIHY010000014.1:0-32010 GCA_047634655.1 Cellvibrionaceae bacterium | reverse complement strand
AACGCACCAACGGTGCCGAAGCGGAAATCATGCGACAGGCCGCCCAATATATGAGCGATGCGGAAATCGATGCCGTCGCCAACTTCCTCGCCGGATTGAACTAGTCTAGGATTCGTACCTAACCTCGGAGCAATTGCCAAAAGTTCTTGTTTTGAAAACGGGGAACCTTTTACCCAAATAAGATCAAAGCAGACCAGAAGCTTCCCATTCTTTTTAAGGAGATATTATGTCGTTATCCACCCGGTCTAAATGGCTCACCATCACTACCTTCCTGTTATTGGCAATTGCTTTAGCTGCCTTATTACCTAAGTATCAAGCACAAGCCAATGAACCTTTCGTCGAGGGCGAACATTATCAAATCATAAAAGACCCCGTCCGCACTGCTAGACCGGGAGAGATCGAAGTAACCGAAGTGTTCTGGTACGGTTGTGGCCACTGCAACAGCTTTCGCCCAGTCTTTGAGCAGTGGGAAAAAGACCTACCCGAGGGAGTATATACTCGACACTCCCCAGCTGTCTGGCGCAAAAATATGGAGACCCACGCAGCTGTTTTCTACGCTGCCGAAGCATTGGGTATTCAGAAAAAAATTCATAAAAACATGTTCGATGCCATGCACATTCGTAAACAAAGATTAGAGAAGACTAGCGAAATCTATCCCTTATTTAGAGAACAAGGCATCTCTGAGAAAGATTTTTACAACGCCTTCAATTCTTTTGGGGTCAAATCTAAAGTTCAACAGGCCATTTCTCGCGCTCGTGGATACGGTATTTCTGGCACACCAGAAATCATTGTCAACGGCAAATACCGTATTTCCAGCAGCATGGCAGGCTCTCACGGTCAAATGCTGAAAGTCGCTGAGCACCTAATTGCCAAAGAGAAGGCCACAAAAACAACTACGGAAGAAATCGAGCAATCCTGAACACTCCTCGACGAAACTTCGTAGCGATCGGTCACTGTTTATTGGAAAAGAGAATGAAAATACTAATTATCGGTTCCGGTGGTCGCGAGCACGCACTGGCATGGAAGGTTGCACAAAGCCCAGCCGTCGAGAAAGTTTTCGTAGCCCCTGGCAACGCCGGTACCGACATGGAAGCCAAGCTAGAAAATGTAGCTATCGATACATTGGCACTCAAAGAACTAGGTGATTTTGCAGAACGGAACCACGTTGCATTGACCATCGTCGGCCCAGAAGCGCCGCTTGTACAAGGGATAGTAAACTACTTTCATAGTCGCGATCTAAAGTGCTTCGGCCCGTCCAAAAATGCTGCACAACTGGAGGGATCAAAATCTTTCGCCAAGGATTTCCTGAGGCGGCATCATATCCCTACCGCTGCTTACGAGACATTTAGCGAACTAACTCCCGCTCTAGAGTATGTGAAAAAAAAGGGTGTCCCTATCGTGATAAAGGCCGATGGCCTTGCCTCTGGCAAGGGAGTGGTCATTGCTGAAACTCTGGATCAAGCTGAACGGACCCTGAGAGACATGCTGTCCGACAACGCCTTCGGCGAGGCGGGACACAAAATTGTGATAGAAGAATTTCTTGAGGGTGAAGAAGCGAGTTTTATTGTCATGGTAGATGGCAAGCACATCCTGCCCATGGCTACCAGCCAGGATCATAAACGTATAGGCGATAATGATACCGGGCTGAATACCGGTGGGATGGGCGCCTATTCGCCCGCCCCTGTGGTCACTGCCGACGTGCATCGACGCATTGTGAAGGAAATTATCGAACCCACCGTCAAAGGCATGGCAGTTGAGGGCAACGACTATACTGGTTTTCTTTACGCGGGGTTGATGATTGCCCCCGATGGTGCTCCGAAGGTCATCGAATACAATTGTCGCTTTGGCGATCCAGAAACCCAACCAGTGATGATGCGATTGCAATCCGATCTCGCCGATCTGTGCCTGCACGCCCTCGATGGCACTCTCGATCAATGTACTGCCATATGGGATGAACGACCGGCCGTAGGTATCGTGTTGGCTGCTACCGGATACCCACAATCCTATCGAAAAGGCTACATCGTCTCGGGCTTATCTAAACAAGAAAATGATTATCAAAAGATATTTCATGCCGGAACCGCTCTGAAAAACCACCAAATTGTCACTAATGGCGGGCGGGTACTCTGTGCCACCGCGCTGGGTGACACGGTTACTAAAGCACAGCAGGCCGCCTATGAACTGGCGCAACAAATTCAGTGGGACGGCGTTTATTATCGGAAAGACATTGCCTATCGCGCCATTTATCGAGAACGAAACGGGAATTAGCCATGAATAAAGACCGTCGATATTGCGACATAGATAAGCTATTAATCGAAACTGATAAGATGCTGCGCGCTTTAGGTCCGAATACCCGGACTCCTAAAACGCCCTCCCCCGCAAAGGACATCGACGAGACCCATTTGTCTCAAAAAAAACGCAAGCACGCGGCTGGATTAATGCGAATAAACCACACTGGTGAAGTATGCGCTCAGGCGCTTTACCAAGGACAAGCGTTGACAGCAAAATTACCAGGCGTGCGCGAAAAAATGGAAGCATCCGCGGACGAAGAAATTGATCACTTAGTGTGGTGCGATCAAAGACTGCAACAGTTGGAAAGTCGTAGAAGCTACCTCAACCCAGTATTGTACGGTGTGTCTTTTGGGCTGGGCGCGCTTGCCGGTGCTATTAGCGATAGAGTTAGTCTGGGCTTTGTCGCCGCCACCGAGGAACTGGTCTCCGGACACTTAGAAGATCATCTGCAAAAGTTACCCAAAGAAGATAAAAAGAGTCGCTCTATTGTTTCGCAAATGCTGGCCGACGAAAATCGACATCGGCAAGTAGCTCTAGACGCCGGAGGAAAACCCTTCCCCACGGCTGTCAAAATAGGCATGAAATTAATGGCTAAGGTCATGACGAAGACAAGCTATCGCATTTAGGCGAATTCGGTCCAATCGCCGTGTAGATAGCCAACTGCAAGCTTTCCAAACCGGGATATTAAGATCGTTAGAGAAAAAACTTCACTGCCCGATTAATCGCTCACGCTCAAATGAAGAACCATTTGGATGACCGCCTTACAGAAATAGCCTGTCCGCTACCGGCTCTCAGCGAGTGCCGTAAACTACCATCGCTTTGCCTCTAACAGAGACTAGGCCCTGGTCCTCCAGCGTTTTAAGTACCCGACCGACCATTTCGCGGGAGCAGCCGACGATGCGCCCTATTTCCTGGCGGGTAATTTTAATCTGCATACCGTCTGGATGAGTCATAGCGTCTGGCTCCTGGGACAAAGCAAGCATAGTGCGCGCCACGCGCCCGGTAACATCTAGAAAAGCCAAATCGCCCACCTTGCGAGTCGTATTGCGTAAACGACGAACGAGTTGCGCACCAAGTGCGTAAAGAAACTCGGGGTACTGGCGGCTGAGCTCGTGAAATTTACTGTAGCTAATTTCCGCAATTTCGCATTCCGTCTTGGTTCGCACCCAGGCACTTCGAGAGTCTTCGATATTTTCAAAAACGCCCGCTTCGCCAAAAAACTGGCCACTGTTAAGATAGGCAACGATCATTTCGCGACCCTCATCATCGACAATAACCACGCTAACCGAACCCCGGACGATGTAGTAAAGAGAATCACTTTTGTCGCCTGCATGGATAAGTGTGGTTTTAGCGGGGTGACGACGAGAATGGCAGAGTGAAAGTAAGCGATCGATGTTTTTCAATTGGGGCGTTGGAGTAATTGTGATCAAAGGGAACTCCTCATAAGCGCTTCAAAAACCACAGTGGGAAAGCCCTTGCACGAGAAGAATTTTTTATTCTCGTGCGCCACCACCGTTCCTGTTAACACTCATTATCCATATCATTTGACGGATAGAAGGCTATTCGAGGAACACTCAGCAATGTCGCGAAACACGAAAAATTTATGTGAATACAGCAAATAGAATTTGAATGCAAGCTGCTTTAAATACTTTATCTGAGAACCTTATTTCCATCCATGCCAAGGTCTAGTAATGATGTTAACTATGCTAGTCTTAAGGCCCTAACAGTCAAGTAAAAATTACTGGAGAAATATAAGCGCCATGCAAGCAACTGTTAAATGGGTGGACAACGCCATGTTTCTGGGTGAATCGGGAAGTGGCCACAGTGTAGTAATGGATGGCCCGCCCGATCACGGCGGCCGGAATCTGGGTATTCGACCCATGGAAATGCTACTCATTGGCATGGGTGGCTGTGCCAGTTTTGACGTCATGAGCATACTGCGGAAAACTAGGCAGCAGGTCTCCGACTGTCGAGTAGAACTAACGGCGGAGCGCGCAGATATTGTTCCCGCTGTATTCACCGTCATTCACCTTAACTTTATTGTTACTGGCAAGGCGCTCAAAGAAAAACAAGTAGCTAAAGCGGTAAGTTTATCGGCGACTAAATATTGCTCTGCATCTATTATGATGAACGCCGCCGGCGTAAAAATAACACACGATTATCAGGTAGTTGAGAGCGAGTAGGAGGCGCGATTACTCCCCCCATCCTCTCACACCGCTGGATATACGGTTGAGCCGATGATTGTCATCCACCCGCCATACGAGTCCGATAAAATCGCGTTTTAGGTAGTGCCTGGTTCATGTGCGGAGTTCCAGCATTCCACCAAGCTCCCCGCCGTGACTTTTTTCGCCTCGTCAACCTGCTCAGAGCAATGCTGTTCGCGCCCCTCAGTTGTGAGTGCCTGTATCTCTTCAGGCTCTTTTTTTACTTCTGTCATCATCGAGAGTTTGGCTTCCAACCTGTTTCTCATGTTCAACCCTTCAGCTTGCGGTGATAAGTCTACTATGTTCTCTGCTAATTCTACCATCCCACATCCCGCCGCCTCTCAATGCCGGCAACCTAAGGCAGCACAACAGACCTTCCAGGGTAATGCACGTGACTTTCACACTTATGCTCGCCACATATACTTCCGCCGTTTCCGTTTAAGCATCGGACTTTAGAAATTGCGCCTCCTTACCCACCACCACGCGCATCGCAACAGCGCTCCTGGTGCGCGTCAAAAAACCCCGACAAGCATTTGCCTTCCGGGGTTTTAAAATTCGAAAAAAACTGAAAGGCTTAATCTACCCGTCATTTATCGGGTAGATTAATTCAACACGCAACGTATCCCCTGCACGTAATTTTTTCTGATGAACAAATATTTCATAATTAATAATCTGTTAATCAATAACTTGATACGGATTTTAATCTTGGCAAAATAAAATACAAAAATATTTTGTTATTTATCTGACTCAGCATAAATATAGACGCATGCAATTGCATTTGATGCATAACTTTTATGCGTGTTAGTGGGTCAGCAGTAAAAAGGTTGCCAAAGTTTAGCTCATCGAGCTACGTGCTTTACACTTTATCCTACGATGTTTCTCAAAACGGAATATCGTCGTCAAACTGGTCCATAGCGGGGGCCGTTTGAGATTTTGGAGCGGGCGCAGAGCTTGGCGATCCCGACGAAGCCGCGCTGCCCTGGCTCATTGGCGTTGTCGGCTGCTGGGAAGTGTATTCTTGTGTGCCCGGGCGCGCACCGAGCATTTGCAATTCACTGCCGACAATTTCAGTAGTGTAGCGATCTTGCCCACCTTGATCCTGCCACTTGCGGGTTTGTAATTTACCTTCGAGATAAATTTGCGAACCTTTTTTCAGATATTCACCGGCAATTTCCGCCAAGCGATTGAAAAACACCACTCGGTGCCATTCGGTGCGATCCTGCTGCTGACCAGTTTGCTTGTCCTTCCAGCTTTCCGTGGTGGCTATACTGATATTGGTAACCGCAGCGCCGGACGGCAAATAACGAACTTCTGGGTCTTGGCCCAGATTACCAACAAGGATGACTTTATTTATTCCGCGGGCCATTCAGATACTCCTAATTTGTACTCAATAACTTGAACTTATGCTACCACATTTTCTCGAGCAATTTTTGATCGCTGGGGCACAACCATTCCCAGAGCAATCAACCACCAGAGCACCATTGCTATCGCGCAAACTAACATCACCGTGCTTCGCCCGGCGAACTCGTAGAGCCAACCACCCAATAGGCCGCCGCAGGCCGCACCGAGAAATTGACTGGTTGAAAAAATCCCCGAACCCGCCCCGCGTTTATCGGCCGCTACAGTTTTGCTCATCAATGACGGCAAAGTAGCTTCCAGATAGTTAAAACCTACGAAGAACATCATCATGGCACCGATGATCGACCAGGCATCAAAATTTGCAAAAGCCAACGCCAGGAGGGATATCACGGTCAACAGCAGTACCGAGAGAAAGATACGCTTCAGTTGTCGATGGCGCTCGCCAATAATAATCAACGGTAGCATTATGAGAAAAGCGAGCACCATGGCACCTAGATATACCCAAGCGTGGTGTTTTTGGGGAATCGCGGCATCTTCTAACATCAAGGGAAAAGCTACAAACGAGGCCATCAGTACCGCGTGCAGCACAAAGATACCAATATTCAGACGCGACAGGTGAACATCTGTCAGTATGCTCTGTAGATCCCGCCAAGCGAGGGAGCGCTTACTTTGATCGACGGGCACAGCTGGGATCAACCAGAATAAAATTATCAGCCCGACTAGGGATAAACACAAAGTTACCCAGAATATCCAACGAATTCCACCAAAGCTCATCAACATTGGCCCAATAAACAGCGACAGCGCGAAAGTCAGACCAATAGAAGCACCAATTGAGGCCATAGCCTTGGTGCGATTAGCGTCACTGGTCAGATCCGCAACCATCGCCATGACGACCCCCGCGATAGCTCCAGCACCCTGTAGCGCTCGACCAATGATTAGCATCTCCACAGTATCAGCCGTGGCGGCAACCCAAGATCCCGCGGCAAAGATCAGTAAGCCTATAGCAATGAGAGGTTTGCGGCCGTAGCGATCGGACAAAATGCCAAAGGGAATTTGTAACAGCGCCTGAGTTAGACCGTAGACACCCAGTGCCAGTCCCAAGAGGAAGATACTACTGCCTCGATATTCGTCACCGGAAAGACTCAACACCGGCAACACCATAAACAATCCCAACATGCGCACTGTATAAAGTGCCACCAGAGCGGCGACTGATCGGGTTTCAGATGGGAGCATGGGAAGCGTCTTTTTGGTATGAAACGTCTTAATTTCGGGAAAAGCCAGTCATCTTAACCTATCTGGATAATTTAAACGAAATGCTGTGTACGGGAGCCTCTTTATAAAGCAGACTTCCAGCACAGCAACGAGCCGACTAATAAATATTCCGACCAAAGCCAATCGCACTGAGCAAAACCCAATGGCCTACCCTATAATGGTGGGTTTATATTAATCAAAGAGAACTTAGTGGACACCATTGCCGTCCGGGGTGCGCGCACCCATAATCTGAAAAATATCGATATTACTCTGCCACGCGACAAATTTATTGTCATTACGGGTCTATCTGGATCGGGGAAATCCTCCCTCGCCTTCGACACTCTCTACGCAGAGGGCCAGCGGCGATACGTCGAGTCGCTATCCACCTACGCGAGACAATTTTTGTCAATAATGGAAAAGCCTGATGTAGACCACATCGAAGGCTTAAGCCCGGCTATATCCATCGAACAAAAGTCTACCTCTCACAACCCTCGATCTACAGTGGGAACCATCACCGAGATCTACGACTACCTGCGACTACTCTTCGCCAGAGTGGGCGAAGCTCGTTGCCCCAATCATCAGTTGCCACTGAGTGCTCAAACCGTCAGCGAGGTTGTGGACAACATATTGATGCAGCCAGATGAAACCAAGTTGATGTTGCTGGCTCCGATGATTCGAGAGCGCAAGGGCGAGCACCAGCATATTTTTGAGCGGCTCAGACGCGATGGTTTTGTTCGTGTGCGCGTGGATGGAAAAGTGGTAGATCTGGACGATCTGCCGCCGCTCGATAAAAAGACAAAACACAGTATCGATGCCGTGATTGATCGCTTCAGGGTGCGAGAAGATCTCAAGCTGCGTTTAGCCGAGTCCATAGAAACCGGGATCCATCTCTCTGGAGGACTGATCGTCATTAGCCATATGGATGGCGACGAAGACGATCAGGTTTTCTCCACAAAACATGCCTGCCCTGTTTGTGACTATTCACTGACTGAATTAGAGCCGCGTTTATTTTCCTTTAATAATCCTGCGGGAGCTTGCCCGGGCTGTGATGGCCTGGGGGTCAAGCAGTATTTTGATGAAGATAAAATCGTTCAGTTTCCAGAAACTTCTCTTTCTGAAGGGGCCATTCGCGGTTGGGACCGGCGTAACGTCTACTACTTTCACATGCTGAAATCGCTTGCCAAGCACTACGATTTTAAAGTGAATACCCCTTGGGAAAAACTGCAAAAACACGATCGTCAGTCAGTGCTGTTCGGTTCAGGTGACGAAGAAATCAGTTTCACCTACGTCAATGATCGCGGCGATACCTATAAACGTAAACACTGCTTCGAAGGCGTTATCCCCAACTTAGAGCGCCGCTATCGGGACACGGAATCTCAGGGTGTCAAAGAAGATCTGGTCAAATTATTGTCCACCCAGAATTGCCCAGACTGTAACGGCACACGCCTGCGGGAAGAAGCTCGCAACGTTTTTATCGAGCAACAAAAACTATCCGATATCTGCGATATGCCTATCGGCGAAGCGTACGCTTACTTCGAAGCGCTGAATTTTTCCGGCGCAAAAGCCGAGATCGCTTCGAAAATTCTTAAAGAGATCAAAGAACGTTTTCGCTTTTTAATCGACGTGGGCCTGAACTATCTCATGCTGAACCGCAGTGCGGAGACACTCTCCGGTGGCGAGGCCCAACGTATCCGTCTCGCCAGTCAGATCGGTGCGGGCCTGGTCGGCGTTATGTACATACTGGATGAACCCTCCATTGGCTTGCATCAACGCGATAACGAGCGACTGCTAAAAACTCTGATGCATTTGCGAGATCTCGGGAACACCGTCATTGTTGTCGAACACGACGAAGATGCGATCTGCATGGCCGATTACATCGTCGATATTGGCCCCGGTGCTGGAGTTCACGGTGGCGAGGTGGTTGCTAGCGGTAAATTGGACGACATCAAAAAAAGTGAGCGGTCACTTACTGGGCAATATTTGTCTGGCAAAAAATGTATCGCCGTGCCTAAAAGTCGCCGCAAGCCCGACCCCAAGAAACAGATTCAATTAATCAACGCCAACGGTAATAATTTACAACAAATCAATCTCAACTTGCCCATAGGTCTTATGACCTGTATCACAGGGGTTTCGGGATCAGGGAAGTCCACACTGATCAACAGTACTTTGTATCCCATTGTTGCCGCCCGGCTCAATGGTGCCACCAGTCTAAAACCAGCTGCCTATACTGATATAAAAGGGCTAGAACACATCGATAAGTGCGTCGATATCGATCAGAGCCCGATTGGTCGCACTCCGCGCTCCAACCCGGCAACCTATACCGGTATTTTTACGCCCATTCGAGAGCTGTTGTCCGAAACTCAAGAGGCTCGCTCGCGAGGTTACAAACCCGGACGCTTTAGTTTCAACGTCAAAGGTGGTCGCTGTGAAGCCTGCAAAGGCGACGGCATGGTTAAAGTAGAGATGCACTTCTTGCCAGATATTTATGTCTCCTGCGATGTCTGTCACGGCAAGCGCTACAACCGGGAAACTCTGGAAATCCAGTACAAGGGCAAAAATATTCATCAAATACTGGAAATGACGGTCGAAGATGCCCGAGAATTTTTTGATGCCATCCCGGTTCTTGCAAGAAAACTGCAAACGCTAATCGATGTGGGGCTATCCTATATTCGTTTGGGCCAGTCTGCGACAACCCTGTCAGGTGGCGAGGCGCAACGAGTTAAACTATCTCGAGAATTATCCAAACGCGGTACAGGTCAAACCCTCTACATACTCGATGAACCGACTACAGGTTTACACTTCCACGACATCCAGCAGCTGCTCAATGTCTTACATCGCTTGCGAGATGATGGCAATACAGTAGTTGTCATCGAACACAATCTGGATGTTATAAAAACCGCTGACTGGGTTGTCGATTTGGGACCAGAAGGCGGTTCCGGTGGCGGAAGAATTATTGCGGAGGGAACTCCCGAAGCTGTTTCTCAAATTGATGCGTCTCACACGGGCGTTTTTTTGAAGCCATTACTTTAACTTGGCACAAACGCGTGTTCCGGCTAAAGCAAATATCGAATCAAGTGTTCCAACTCGTCTTCGCAGCACGCAATTAACAGTCGTTGGGAGATATTTTGGTGCACTTACGCAGAGATTGGTATATATCGGTGCAAATCATTATCGGAGCCAGGATATTGTTTGTAACCGTACGGAATACTGTAAAGGGTTACTTAACAGTGACGTTGAATCTTGCGAGCACTCGCAAGTTGTTTGGCAGGTTTTGTTGTTGTCGATGGGCTGACCGATGCGCCTATGGTGCCCTCATCAATTTTTGGCGCGATTCTTGCTTTAATTTGACACCTTGTGCGATCATTTCTGAGTAACCGCTCTCATGGTAAACACAATTTCATTAATGACAATTATCTCGGAGGATGGACAATGCCGGCAGTAACGCTTGGTCTAATTAAAGAAAATGAAGCAAAGTGGATTGATTTGCGCTTCACCGATACCAAAGGTAAAGAACAACACGTGACTATACCTTCCACTGAAGTCGACGATAGCTTCTTCGAAGAAGGGAAAATGTTCGATGGTTCTTCCATTTCTGGCTGGAAAGGGATTAACGAGTCTGACATGATTTTGATGCCTGATGACAGTAGCGCCGTGCTCGACCCCTTCACCGATGATCCAACCGTTATCGTACGATGTAATATTGCCGAACCGTCTACCGGTGAAGGCTACAATCGGGATCCACGATCTATTGCTCAACGCGCAGAGAAATATCTTAAATCTACCGGCCTCGGCGATTCAGCGTTATTTGGCCCAGAACCCGAATTCTTCGTGTTTGACGACATCAAGTGGGGTGTCGGCATGTCCGGTGCCTTTTACAAAATCGAATCCGAAGAGGCGGCATGGACATCTTCAGAAGCATTGCCTGACGGCAACATGGGACACCGACCCGGTGTTAAGGGTGGCTACTTCCCAGTTCCTCCCGTCGATTCTCTACACGACGTTCGATCCGCTATGTGCGGCGCCATGGAAGAAATGGGTCTCAACATTGAGGTGCACCATCACGAAGTGGGTACAGCCGGACAATGTGAAATCGGCGTTGGCGCCAACACACTGACCAAAAAAGCTGATGAAATACAAATTTTCAAGTACTGCGTGCACAACGTCGCCCATGCTTACGGCAAGACAGCGACCTTTATGCCCAAGCCATTGGTTGGTGACAATGGTAGCGGTATGCACGTTCACCAATCCTTTACCAAGGATGGTGTTAACCAGTTTGCCGGCGACGTTTACGCTGGCCTGAGCGAAACCGCGCTATTTTACATAGGTGGCATTATCAAGCATGCAAAAGCACTAAACGCCTTCTGTAATGCCTCTACTAACTCTTACAAACGCTTGGTTCCTGGATTTGAAGCTCCCGTCATATTGGCTTACTCCTCTCGTAATCGCTCTGCTTCCATTCGTATTCCTTACGTGGCCTCGCCAAAAGGCAAGCGCATCGAAACCCGTTTCCCAGACTCGACCGCCAACCCGTACCTGGCATTTTCCGCATTACTAATGGCGGGTCTCGACGGTATCAAAAACAAGATTCATCCTGGCGATCCAGCCGATAAAGACCTCTACGACTTACCAGCCGAAGAGTTGGCCGACTATCCGACCGTATGTGCCTCTCTTGAAGAATCGCTGAATGCGCTGGATAGCGACCGTACTTTTTTGAAAGCCGGTGAGGTGTTTGACGATGATATGATCGATGCTTACATCGAATTAAAGCGGGAAGAGGTCGAGAAACTCAACATGACCACTCATCCCGTAGAGTTCGACATGTACTACAGCGTTTAACTTTATTCTCTAACGACGCTGATATTCAAAGCGAATCTGCCTGGACTGAACAAACGAGTCCAGGCAGATTCCAATAACTTCCCCAATATTTCAATTAACAAGATCCTACCAACTACTTATCCCGAACACACTCGACAGCGAGCAACTCCACAAAAATCGATTGTGCAAAACCATCTTCCGAACCGCAATCCAGCATTTTTGATAAGCGAAACCGACCGTACAATTATCACTTGCCGATGCAAAAAGAAGAGAATATTTTATCCAGCAAATCATCAACACTGACGGCCCCGGTAATTTCTCCCAAAACCTTCTGGGCCTGCCTCAATTCCTCCGCCACTAGCTCACCCATACCTGCAGCCAATTGCCGTCGAGCGCCTGTAACGCATTCCAGTGCCCGCGAAAGCGCATCGAGATGGCGTCGGCGAGCGGTGAAACCACTCTCATTGACACTTTGATAGCCGATGACCGCCTGCAGGTGTTCCACCAACTGATCCAGTCCAGCGCCATTTTTAACGGAAATATTTAACTGAGGAATATCAGCCAGCCCAGGTAGTTGAAAATCTCGATCGAGCAGATCTCTCTTGGTAAATACTATCGATATGTTTACAGGATCAATCTGATCAAAGGAAGACTGTCGGCCAAACCCCGGCAGCAGGTGTTGTAGATTCATCGTTTCTGACACTTCACTGGAATCGACAAGAAGCAGAATACGGTCGGCCTTTTCAATTTCTTGCCAGGCGCGCGCCATTCCCATACGTTCAACATCGTCTTCCGCTGCACGCAAACCAGCCGTATCGATAATGTGCAGCGGCATGCCATCTAGATGGATATGCTCTCGCAATAGATCGCGTGTAGTCCCGGGGATATCCGTAACGATGGCGCTATCGCGGCCAGCGAGCGCGTTGAGCAAGCTGGATTTACCAACGTTGGGCTTACCGGCAATCACTACCGTCATACCTTCCCGCAGAACCACGCCTTGCTGAGCCTGCCGACAAATATCCTGAACTTGGCGCTGCAATTGATCGATACCATCGGTCAATTGGCGATCTTGCAAAAAATCGATTTCGTCTTCGGGAAAATCGATAGCTGCCTCTACGTACACACGCAGCTGCGTCAATTGTTCAACCAGATGATGGATCTTTTCAGAAAAAACGCCTTGAAGAGAGCGTATAGCGTTACGCGCCGCTTGCTGACTGGAAGCGTCGATCAAATCGGCGATAGCTTCTACTTGAGTCAAGTCCAGCTTGTCATTGAGGAAGGCCCGCTCGCTAAACTCGCCGGGCCTGGCCAAACGAACTCGACCTGTCCGAATCACGGCCCGCAAAAGTAAATCCATAACCACGGGTCCACCGTGACCCTGAAGCTCCAATACATCTTCGCCGGTGAAGGAATGAGGATTAGGGAAAAATAACGCGATACCCTCGTCGAGGATACTCTGATCTACGGGATCGCGAAAAGGGCCGTAGTGTGCGAGACGGGGTTTGAGAGTTTGATCTATTATTAGCGGGCATAAATCGGGAACAGCGGGACCAGATAGACGCACGATACCGACGCTGCCCCGGCCAGGTGCCGTTGCAACGGCGGCGATCGTGTCGTTATTTGCCTGCTTCAATGCCCTTGGTAATCACGTATTGTTGAGTAATGGAAAGGGTATTATTGGTCACCCAATAAAGTACTAAACCGGCCGGAAACCATAGAAAAAGGAATGTGAAGGGAAGCGGCATCCATTTCATGATTTTAGCTTGCATGGGGTCGGGTGGCGTTGGATTCAAAGTCTGCTGAATAAACATAGTACCGCCCATTATCAGCGGCAACACAAAGTAGGGATCCATCACCGAGAGATCATTGATCCAAAGCATAAAGGGAGCATGACGCAATTCGACACTCTCCATCAACGCCCAATAAAGGGCAATGAATACCGGCATCTGGATCAGAATTGGCAGACAGCCGCCCATGGGATTGACCTTCTCGGTCTTGTAAAGCTTCATCATTTCCTGGGACATTTTCTGCCGATCATCACCGTAACGCTCTTTGATTTGCTGCATTTTCGGGGAAAGCTGGCGCATTTTGGCCATGGAGCGATAACTAATCGCCGAAGGATAGAAGAAGATTAGCTTGATAATGATCGTTAGCAAGACAATTGACCAACCCCAATTGCCGAGGTAACTGTGCAAAAAATCCAACACGATAAACAGTGGCTTGGCAATCCACCACAACCAACCAAAATCGATGGTTAAGTCCAGATACTCAGCAATGGCTTCCAGATGATCAATATCTTTAGGGCCTATATAATAGCGAGACTTAATCTCTCCCTGACTATTGGCGGGAATAAGTACTTGTGGACCGATAAAACCCAGCAGGTACATATCGCGGTCGCCCAGTTTTTGGAGATAGAACTGATTGGTCTCTTCGGTATTGGGAACCCATGCGCTAGTGAAATAATGCTGCACCATGGCTACCCAGCCACCCTGTAGGGAGAACTTCAAATCCTCATCCGAAAGATCGCTGAAGGATAACTTGAGATACTTATCGTCTGCAGTAGTCGTGGCGGCGCCTAGAAAGGGGGTCACGCCGAAGCCGGAATCAGCGGCGGCCGGCGGCCGATGGCTATCGCGTTTAATCTGACCGTAGAGGTTGCCTTGCCAGGCGGTGTCACTCCGATTATCAATCAGATACCGGATATCGATCAAATATTGATCACGGCTGAAGGTGAACCGCTTAACATAGTTAATGTCACCTTGATTTAGAGTAAGGTCGACTACCAACTGCTCGTCGCCATCTTGAAGTTGATAGCGATTTTGCGAGCTTTGAAATAAAGGCCGGGATTGCCCGGAATCCGTACCATTAAGTCCGACCAAGCCACTCTGAGCAATATAGGTGGCTGTCGCCGTGCGCTCCAAAAGAATAATGCCTTGTTCGCCGCCCAATTTAACTTTATGTTTCGGCAACACCGCACTGACAATATCACCGCCTTGGCGATCGATAACTAAATCCAAGGTATCAGTAGTAACCGTAATCAACTGCTGATTATTTAGACTGGAACCCTGAGGGGTAATTGTCGGTTGCGAATTATCCGCTGTTGGTGCGACGGGTACATCGTCTGGAGCTGGTTGAACGGGAACCTTAGATAGGCTGGAAGCCAAATCACCAACGCCGCCACTACCAGGAATTTCAGCGGGCTGCAAAGAGGGTCGCTCTTGAACTACTTCAGCGGCCTTGTCATCCTGAAATTGATTCCACTGAAATAAAAGTACCAGGGAAACTAAAAGAATGCCTCCAATGAGACCAATTCGCTGCCAGTCCATATTTCAATTACTACCGTTACTGAATCAGGGTTTGAGGTTTGTCGCGTCATCATCTCTTGACGGGGCACTTCTAGCCAGGGAGCAGGCCTTTGTCGAGGAGCGAGTATTTGCGATTCTTGATGATTTGACGCTTGTTTCTTTTAATTCTAGGAGTGCTAAATTTGTCGCCTCGGGCACTTCATCGAAACCACCTTCGTGCCAGGGGTGACAACGCAGCAAGCGTCTTGATATCAACCACACAGCTTTAAAAAAACCAAAACGCTCAAGGCTCAGTAGAGCGTAGTCGGAGCAACAGGGTATGAAGCGACAGCTGCTGCCGAACCAGGGACTTAGTAAATACTGATAAACATGAAGCAAAACCCGCAAGGCACGACTCGGCAACTGCTTCAGGCGCCAATTTGGTTTATGCGCAGCCATAGTCGTTGTAATTGATGTTGTACTTGTGCGTTGTCTAGATTGTCCAAACCTTTTCGGGCTAGGACTATAACATCTATCGATCCCAGTCGCTGCTGCTGCCGAAAACTCTCCCGTATGAGACGTTTGACACGATTGCGTGCAACCGCCAAACGAATGTGTTTTTTTGCTATAACCAGTCCCAGACGAGGCTTTTGAGCTTCATTTTTTTTTGCGAGCATTAGCAGAAAGCGGCTGGAAGCACGAAGATTGGTATCCGAAAACACCGCATCGAAATCACGACCGTTAAGTAAGCGCTTATCTTTGGGAAAGAACAAAGAAAGCTCTTGAAGGGACGTTGTCATGGGTTACCTGTGACTCAGTAGCAAATCCGGCAAGAGCTGAAAAAATTAGGCGGACAGGACCTTCCTGCCTTTTGCACGGCGGCGAGCCAATATTTTACGTCCATTTTTAGTCGACATACGGGCGCGGAAACCGTGGTTTCGCTTACGCTTTAGGACACTGGGTTGAAAAGTTCTTTTCATGAAAAGTTCCTGTTACTGGAGCCATGTCGTCAGCAGACCTTAAGCTAGCTCACTAGACCTATCAGGGAAATTATCCACTAGACTTGCCTATGTGCCAGCGGGCGAGAATAGCCAACCTGAAAAGCGTCGCGAGCTTATAGAAAAGAGATATCAAAAGCAAGTATAAGCGCCTTTTATGTTAATAGGCCGATCATTGTTCCTAAGAATGAAAAATTATCCAGCAACGTCGGCTTTCGATGTTAAAATTCCGCTGCAATCATTAAGTAAAAACCTACTGAATTATGCTCGATATTATCGTCCTGGCAGCGGGCCGGGGCACCCGCATGAAATCGGACTTACCAAAAGTACTGCATCCAATCGCTGGTCGGCCAATGTTGGTCCATGTACTCGATGCCCTGGAGCCTTTCAGAGACCGAGCAATCCATCTGGTTGTCGGCCACGGCTCAGAGCTGCTGAAGAAAACACTTGGCGATGACCCGCCAATCAATTTTATCGAACAACAGCAACAACTGGGGACGGGCCATGCCGTGCAACAAGTCATATCTGCTTTAGAAACGGCGGAGACCGTTCTAATTCTCTATGGCGATGTCCCGCTGATACAGACGCACACCTTGGAACAACTGGTGCAGAAGGTCAATAAGAGCGCCTTGTCTTTATTAACTGTCACCTTGGACAACCCCAACGGTTACGGGCGTATTATCCGCGATAGCAAAGGGTCGGTGAAAGCCATTGCCGAGCAGAAAGACGCCTCTGACGAACAGCGGAAAATCCGCGAAGTTAACACTGGAATTATGGCCGTTAACGGTAGGCAACTAAAGCGATGGTTGCCGCAGCTGAACAACAACAATGCTCAGGGCGAGTATTATTTGACCGATATCATCGCTCTGGCGGTGGCAGAAGGCGTCCATATTGAATGCAGTCAGCCGCTATACGAGTGGGAAGTACTCGGAGTAAACAATCGCTCCCAGCAGGCTCAGCTGGAGAGAATTTATCAGTTACAACTGGCCGATCAATTGATGTCGGACGGTGTTACCCTAATGGATCCGCAGCGCTTTGACTGCCGAGGCCAATTGAGCTGTGGCAGCGATACTTACATCGATGTTAACTGCGTATTTGAAGGCAATAATTACCTGGGTAACCAGGTAATTATTGGACCCAACTGTTTGCTGAAAAACGCGCGCATCGGCGACAACACTACCATTGCGGCCAATAGCATTATCGAAGGCACTGACATTGGCCGCGATTGCCACATCGGCCCCTTTGCGCGCTTGCGGCCCGGCACACAGCTAGCGGACAGGGCGAGGGTCGGTAACTTTGTAGAAACAAAAAAGGCTATTATTGGAGCAGACAGCAAAATCAACCACCTTAGCTATGTGGGGGATGCGGTTTTGGGTAAAGGAGTAAATATCGGAGCGGGAACCATTACTTGTAATTACGATGGCGCCAATAAACATCAAACCACCATTGGCGATGATGTTTTTATTGGGTCCAATACCGCTCTGGTAGCGCCAGTAGCCGTCAAAAATAGCGCAACTATCGGGGCGGGCTCAACTATTACTAATGACGTCGAAAGCGACCAGTTGAGTTTGACCCGGGCGCCGCAGAAAACATTCTCCGGCTGGAAGCGGCCGCAACAGAAGAAATAATACACTGCACTGTCGGTTTATTTCACGATCATTAACGGAGAACAGCTCAAACTGGTTCTCATAGACGCCAGCAAACTTTGTACCGCGCCAGACACTACTGACGCACAAGTAAAGAACCGCCTGAGATTTTAAATACGCCGCGGAACTTGCTTTACGCTCTGTGCGATTTGTGGAGATACAGGTGAGGAGTAAGAGCAGGATGCGATGAACTTCGACACCGGCTTCCAAAAACTTGAAGTTTCAGAATATTCTTTACAAACATTTCATTAGCAAGTTGCGGCTACGCCGCTCTCTACGTTTAATTTAACGGCAGAGTGAGCAGCCACTATTATTTATCAAATAGCATGCGTAAATCAAAGAAGCTTTTCGCGATATTTAAGTGCGAGCGTTTTCAACTTAAAACCATCAAAACAAGAGTAAATTTATGTGTGGCATCGTTGGTGCGATAGCGCGTCGTCATGTTGAAAAAATACTAATCGAAGGCTTAAGGCGTTTGGAATATCGCGGCTACGATTCCGCGGGTATCGCCCTAATCGATCATAATAAACTAAAGGTTCGCAAAGCCGCTGGAAAGGTATCGAATTTAGACGCATTAGTGCAACAACAGGCAGACAACGGCTACGTTGGCATTGCCCACACTCGCTGGGCAACACACGGGAAGCCAACACGAATTAACGCCCATCCTCATGTTTCTGGAAAGATCGCGGTCGTTCACAACGGGATTATCGAAAACCACGAAATACTCAGACAAAAACTGATCGACGATGGCTACACTTTTCTAAGTGATACCGATACGGAAGTTGTCGCCCATCTGATCCATCATTACGTTAGTCGGGGAATGCCATTACTGGATGCGGTAAAAGCGGGCACTGATGAGTGCGAAGGAGCTTACGCCTTAGCCGTTATTAATGCAGATGAGCCCTCCAGAATAGTGGCAACTCGCGAGGGAAGCCCACTGGTAATTGGCATAAGCATTGAGGAAAACTTTGTAGCCTCAGATGTATTGGCATTGCGCCAGGTGACCGATCGCTTTATTTATCTTCAGGAGGGGGATACCGCCGAAATTTGTGCCAATAGCATCAGTATTTTTGATCGCGAGATGCGACCAGTGGAACGCCCATCGGTACAGCTGAACGATGGCGACCAATCGGTAAATCGCGGTAACTATCGGCATTTTATGTTGAAGGAAATCTATGAACAACCCGCTGTCATTGCCCAAACGCTGGAGGGTCGCCTGGGGAAGACCCAAGTATTGGAAAATTGCTTTGGTATCAATGCGAAACAGATCTTTGACCAGACCCGGCACATCCACATCGTCGCCTGTGGTACCAGCTTCCATGCAGGCTTGGTTGCCAAGTACTGGATGGAATCCTGGGCCGAAGTGGCCTGCAGTGTTGAGGTGGCCAGCGAGTACCGCTACCGCTCCGTAGTAGTACCGAAGGATTGTTTGCTCGTTATAATTTCACAATCGGGCGAAACCGCCGATACCTTGGCAGCTCTGCGTAAAGCAAAAAGATTTGGTTACTTGACGACACTGGCCATCTGTAACGTTGCCAACAGCTCTCTGGTGCGCGAATCCAATTTGTCTTTAATGACCGAGGCTGGAACAGAGGTCGGGGTGGCATCTACCAAAGCGTTTACCACTCAGTTAGTGGCTCTACAGCTGCTTACGATCGTTTTGGGACGCCGTAATGGCTTGAGTTCCGATGCGGAATTACAGATGGTAAAAAAATTACATGAACTCCCAAAGCTTTGTGAGCAAGCCCTAGAATTGGATAAAAAAATTGAACATCTTAGTAAACAATTTGTGGATAAACAGCACGCTTTATTTTTAGGCCGTGGAATTCAGTATCCTATCGCCATGGAAGGGGCGTTGAAATTAAAAGAAATCTCTTATATCCACGCGGAGGCTTACCCGGCAGGGGAATTAAAGCACGGGCCGCTGGCCTTAGTGGACAAGAATATGCCAGTTATTGCTGTTGCCGCCAATGATGAACTCATCGACAAACTGAAATCTAACTTGCATGAAGTACATGCTCGCGGCGGGGAGCTGATCGTTTTTGCGGATACTGACACCCAATTTGAAGCGAGCCCAGGGTTCCAGGTAATTAATTTACCTCGCGTTCCTTTTGGCTTAACGGCCATCGTATTCACGATACCTTTGCAATTATTGGCTTATCACGTGGCTATTTTGAAGGGCACCGACGTCGATCGCCCGCGCAATCTAGCGAAGTCAGTAACGGTAGAATAACCACCACATGAATGGATTGTCGCAATAACCCAATGTAGGTCAGGGTTATTGCGAGCGATTAGACATAAACAGGATAACGCTGGCAGATAGCCAATACTTTATTTTTAACCGAGGCGATAACCGCTTCCGAATTATCCTGCTCTAGAGATTCGAGGACATCACACATCCAGTGGGTCAGCTCGACGCAATCGGACTCTAAAAATCCTCGCGTAGTAATCGCTGGCGTACCCACGCGCAAGCCGGAGGTTACAAAAGGCGAGCGGGGATCGTTCGGTACCGAGTTTTTATTCACAGTGATATTGGCGGCCCCCAAAGCGGCATCGGCATCCTTACCAGAATAGCTTTTGCCGATTAGGTCCACCAGCATCAAGTGGTTTTCAGTACCGTTAGATACGATTTTGAAACCTCGCTCCATAAAAATTTTAGCCATTGCCTTGGCATTTAGTATCACTTGTTTCTGGTAGACAACAAACTCATCGCTCATGGCCTCTTTGAAAGAAACCGCCTTGGCGGCGATGACGTGCATCAACGGGCCGCCCTGGCCACCGGGGAAGACAGCCGAATTGAATTTCTTCTCCAAGGCCTCGTTGGCTTTGGCAAGGATAATTCCACCGCGAGGTCCGCGCAGGGTCTTGTGGGTAGTCGAAGTACAAACGTCGGCGATTTGTACGGGGCTTGGGTAGACACCAGCCGCCACCAGGCCAGCGACATGAGCCATATCTACCATTAAGTAAGCGCCCACTTTATCAGCTATATCGCGAAATCTCTGCCAGTCCATAATCTGTGAGTAGGCAGAAAAACCCGCAATCACCATTTTTGGCTTGTGCTCAAGTGCCAGACGTTCGACCTCTTCGTAATCCACTTCGCCCGTTTCCGTATTCAAACCATATTGCACAGGATGATAAATTTTTCCGGAAAAATTCACAGATGCCCCGTGGGTCAGATGACCACCATGAGCCAGACTGAAACCCAAGATAGTGTCGCCGGGCTCACATAGGGCTTGGAAAACAGCAGCGTTTGCCTGGGAGCCGGAGTGAGGCTGAACATTGGCATAGTCAGCGCCGAATAGCTGCTTTGCTCGTTCAATTGCTAGAGACTCTGCTTGGTCAACGTACTCACAGCCGCCATAGTAGCGTTTGTTGGGATAGCCCTCGGCGTACTTGTTAGTTAGCTTGCTGCCTTGAACCGCCATCACCATAGGACTGGCATAGTTTTCAGAAGCAATCAACTCAATGTGCTCCTCCTGACGGCGATCTTCCGCTTGGATGGAAGACCAGATCTCGGGATCGAAGGACTCTAGGGTTTGTGTTTTATCAAACATGGATGTAAAAACCTCTTGGCAAAAAGGAGTTAGTTACGGCAGACCGAAGTGAAGTTGACAAAAATTATACGGTAAACCATTACTAAAACCCACTAAGTAAAAGCGGTTGACCCATTCAATTTACGACGAAAAATGAGTGGCGACATCCAAACACTTGAGGGCTGAATGTAAACCCTTTTGTTATTTGAATTTCTAGTTCGAGGGTTATGGGTTTTTTAAATAAAGCTCATGAGTTAATTGCGGCTGTAAATACAAGACTACTGTCATGGCTTGTAATATCGCGTGCCGCATGGCGAGCAAGCGTGCGAGGAGCAAGTTAAATTTCAGCTCGCTCCAGCGCTGTCAATTCGACGGTTGTCTACAAATCTACGTGTTAGCGAAGCTTGAACTCTTCCCAACCGCGATAAGGCGCTTTTCCCTGCAGTTCGGCCTCGATATAAAGCAAACGGTTGTATTTGGCCACTCGGTCAGAGCGACACAGGGAACCCGTTTTAATCTGACCGGCTGCTGTAGCTACCGCCAAATCCGCAATAGTGGTGTCTTCGGTCTCTCCGGAACGATGGGAAATCACCACTGTGTAGCCAGCATTTTTGGCCATTTTGATCGCGTCCAGGGTTTCCGATAGCGAACCGATTTGATTAAATTTAATCAGAATTGAATTGGCGATGTGGTTATCTATACCCTTCTTCAGAATTTTGGTGTTGGTCACAAATAGGTCATCGCCCACCAGTTGAATTTTGTCGCCCAATTTTTCGGTCTGATACTTCCAGCCGTCCCAGTCGGACTCGTCTTGGCCATCCTCGATGGAGATAATCGGGTACTTTTCACATAATTCTGCCAGATAGTCGCTGAATCCCTCTGAACTAAAGACTTTACCTTCTCCCTTTAAATTATATTGACCATCTTCGTAAAACTCCGACGAAGCACAGTCTAGCGCTAGCGTTACATCTTTACCCAGCTCATAACCCGCCTGCTCAACAGCTTCCTTGATCACCGCTACGGCGTCGGCATTGGAGGCTAAATCCGGAGCAAAGCCGCCTTCATCGCCCACAGCCGTATTTAAACCCTTGGAGTACAATACTTTTTTTAGAGCATGAAAAATTTCTGCGCCTACTTGCAAGGACTCTGTGAAAGTGCTGGCGGCAACGGGTTGCACCATAAATTCCTGAATATCAACATTGTTGTCGGCATGCTCGCCGCCGTTGAGAATATTCATCATTGGCACCGGCATCGTGTATTGGCCGGGAGTACCATTGATATTGGCAATGTGTTCGTACAGAGGGATATTTTTTGAATTGGCAGCGGCTTTGGCAGTTGCCAATGACACGGCGAGAATAGCATTGGCGCCCATGACTGATTTATTCTCTGTACCATCGTCATCGATCATAGTTTGATCGACGGCGCGCTGATCGCTGGCATCCATGCCAATCAGGACGGATTTAATAGTGGTATTAATGTTGTTTACAGCATTCAAAACCCCCTTGCCCAGGTAGCGACTAGCGTCGCCATCCCGCAACTCCAGAGCTTCGCGCGAACCCGTGGAAGCACCCGATGGCGAACAGGCGGAGCCTATGGCACCGCACTCCAAAATAACTTCTGCAGAAACCGTGGGATTGCCGCGAGAATCTAAAACCTCGAGGGCTTTAATATCAACAATTTTACTCACAGGATTGACTCCTTTTATTTAAAGTTAAGTTCTGGCAGGGATTTGACCAGATCATCAACTGCTTTGATCTGGCTTAAAAAATCTTTTAGTTGTTCCAGAGGCAAGGCGCTTGGACCATCGCACTTAGCCATCTTGGGATCGGGGTGGGACTCTAAAAACAATCCTGCAATGCCTACCGCCATGCCCGCACGGCCCAGCTCTGCAACCTGTCGGCTGCGACCACCAGAGGCCGCACTCGTCGGATCCCGGGTTTGCAAGGCGTGAGTGACATCGAAAATCAGCGGAGCGCCGCCACTAACCTCTTTCATGGTGCGAAAACCGAGCATGTCGACCACTAAGTTGTCGTAGCCAAAACAGCTGCCGCGCTCACACAGCATGACGCGGGAACTACCACACTCTTTGAATTTATCTACGATATTGCCGATTTGCGCCGGACTCAGGAATTGTGGTTTTTTAATATTAATCACAGCTCCTGTTGCCGCCATGGCGCTGACCAAGTCCGTTTGCCGGGCAAGAAATGCCGGAAGCTGAATAATATCACAGACTTCAGAAACGGGCTGCACTTGATGAATTTCATGAATATCGGTCATTACCGGCACTTTGAAAGTCTGTTTGATTTCTTGCAGTATTTGCAAACCTTTTTCTATACCCGGGCCGCGGAAGGAGTGAATCGAGGAACGATTGGCCTTGTCGAAGGAAGCTTTAAAAATGTAGGGGATCCCCAATGCCTGAACCACTTCCACATAAGCCTGAGCAACCTGCATAGCCAGATCTCGGGATTCAAGTACATTCATCCCGCCGAGTAGGACAAAGGGCCGATTATTAGCGATGGGAATATCCGAAACGGTAAGCGTAGTGTCCATAGTATTACTGTTGTTGGTGGCAGTTGAATGCTGCTTGAATATAGCTGGTGAATAGTGGGTGGCCATCCCGTGGATTGGAAGTGAACTCGGGATGAAATTGACAGGCGATAAACCAGGGATGATCCCGTAACTCGATGACCTCCACCAGATCATCTGAGGACCAGCCACTGACCGTTAAACCGACAGCCCGCAGTGACTCCAGATAATGGTTGTTAAATTCGTAACGGTGGCGGTGACGCTCGACAATTGAGCGGGCACCATAAATCGCGGCAATCTTTGACCCTTCCTCCAAATGGCACTCCTGCGCACCCAGACGCATCGTGCCGCCGAGATCGGAGTTGACGGTACGGGTCTCTTTTTGACCCTCGGCATTCACCCATTCGGTGATCAACCCGATCACCGGATCTGTGGTGGCGCTGTTGAATTCAGTGCTGTTGGCGCCAGGCATGCCCGCCACATTACGGGCAAACTCAATAACCGCCGACTGCATGCCGAGACAAATGCCGAGATAGGGTATTTGCTTTTCGCGGGCATAGCGCACGGTTGCCAGCTTACCGTCCAGACCGCGATTACCAAAACCACCGGGAACCAAGATTCCGTCGACGCCATCCAAAAGTCCTACACCGCGCTGCTCAATATCTTCGGCATTGATATGGCGAACGGTAACTTTTGTGCGCGTGTGAATACCCGCGTGGCTCAGCGCTTCGTTAAGTGATTTGTAGGCATCTAGCAGGCCCATGTACTTACCCACCATGGCAATGGTCACTTCCTTGTCCGGGTTGAGCTTACCATCGGCCACTTGGTCCCACTCACTGAGGTCGGCAGGCGGGGCGGTAATACCAAAATTTTCGAGAATAATGGAATCCAGGCCGTGTTCCATCAAGAAACGGGGAATGGAATAGATAGTCTTTGCATCGGCGAGCGGCACAACCGCACGCTGAATCACGTTGGTGAACAAAGCGATTTTACGACGAGACTCTTCTCCAATAACCTTTTCAGAGCGGCAGAGAAGTACGTCGGGCTGAAGCCCAATTGATCGTAGTTCTTTTACGGAGTGCTGGGTTGGCTTAGTTTTAGTTTCACCGGCTGTGGATATGTAGGGAACCAGTGTCAGATGTATCAACTGAGCGTGACGAGAACCCAACTCGACTTTGAGCTGGCGCACGGCCTCTAAAAAGGGCTGGGACTCGATATCTCCCACGGTACCGCCAATCTCAACCAGAACAATGTCGTAGCCCTCACCACCAACTATGATTCGACGTTTGATTTCGTCGGTAATGTGGGGAATAACCTGCACAGTTTCGCCCTCGTAGTCGCCGCGACGTTCTTTGCGCAGAACGGTCTCGTACACTCGCCCGGCCGTGAAGTTGTTGCGCTTAGATACTTTCGTGCGAATAAAACGCTCGTAGTGCCCCAGATCTAGATCGGTTTCGGCGCCATCTTCGGTCACGAATACTTCGCCGTGTTGGAATGGGCTCATGGTGCCCGGGTCAACATTGATATAGGGATCCAGTTTGAGAATAGTGACGTTAAGTCCGCGGGCTTCTAGTACCGCTGCCAGAGACGCTGATGCAACACCTTTTCCAAGGGAGGAAACCACGCCACCAGTCACGAAAATATATCGAGCCATGTATTACCTAAATCAAAAGTGGGCTGCACCGTCTTCGCAGTAGACAGCCTTTATTCGGGGATGGGGGGGTGAGGGAACAAAAAGCTACTTAACTATATCGGGGCTATGGTCGGGAATCTAACGCCCGTTAACCATCGATTTTACCCGCTCAGAAAGGAAGATTAGCTTAACAGAGAACACTATTGCTCTCAATGAATTTGGGGTTGCCGCACACAGCAAGTTTTCACCAAACTATAAAAATTTTCGAAAGCAAATGTTAAGAACCACTCAACGGCTAACCCTTCGAGAAATCTGGAACTTTGACAACCACTAAAAGCTCGACTTTAGCCATCGACAACAAAATTTACATTAAGAATGTAAACGTTCAACAATTATTATTGTCCTATCGGAAGTCCTTTACCAAACCGCAGGAAGTGACTGGGCTATAAGTATCACGGGGACTACTGCAGAAAAAGTAATATAGCGGTTCGAAAACCAACCAAATTCACTCGCAGTGAAGTCACTGACAGCAGACAGAACAGCCTTTGTATGACTTGCGCTGAAGCTATGTTATTCTCGATCCTGGCGGATTTTTAAAGAATTCACCACCTCTAATTTTGTAACTAGGAAGGGAGGATTTAGCCCCCAGCTATCCGCACTTACCCGCCGAGCTTGAAACATACAGATCGGATTTAATGTTGGCGGAGGTGGACGCTTCTCAAATCATCGGAAAGATTTTCTTCAGAATTATATTCAACCATGGGCCGTGCCAATTTTCTATTACTGGGCAAAATAATCATTGCCCTGCTATTGCTGACCTGGATGGCAACGAGCCTCTCCAAAATATTTTGGCACTTAATACCGCAACCAAATTTACAGGAAGCGGATATTTCAAGGTCTCATCGTGCTTTTGCTTCAGTAAAGCAAGAGCCATCGCCTCCCGTTGACATCGATATCCTAAAAAACATTGATTTGTTTGGAAAAGAAGTAGCACCGACACCGGTTGTCGAGAGCGTGGCTGAACCAATTCCGGAGGAGCTCGAAGCAACTCGACTCAACCTGAATCTGGTTGGCAGCTTTGCAAACGAAGATCTCAAACTGGCTTACGCTATCATCGCCTCCGGCAAGAATCAAAACCTGTACAAAGTCGACGAGGTGCTAGTGGGTTTAAACAACGTAAAGTTAGTACGAGTATTTACCGATCGTATCGTATTAAGCAACGAGGGGCGTCGGGAAGTTTTGTACATGTATCCCGAAGGACTGCCGATAAGCTCTACCGAAGAGGACGCATCCCCCGAATTATTATCTTCCGCAACCGACATGCCGGCGAATGGTAGCCTAGCGAGCCTGGCTCCCGGTCAACGCTTACAAAAAATCAGCGATGTCATCCGTTTTTCAAGAAAAACCAAAGATGGCAACATGCAGGGATTTCGAGTACTACCCGGCCGCAATCGCGCCGCCTTCGAGCAAACTGGCCTGAAAACTAATGACGTCGTCATCGCAATCGATGGACAAGTTTTAGACAGTTTGCGAGAGGCCAATAATATTTATCGGGAAAAGCGCGATGCCACTCAGGCCAGCCTGACCGTATTGCGAGATGATCAAGAACTATTTATTGACGTGGATCTAGACAATATCAATGTTGATTAGTATTAACGGAAGTATGAAATTCCTCAGATCGCTATCGTTGGTGGTGGCGCTCATATTTTCTAGCTCGGATGTTCTTGCACAAACCGAACAGATCACGTCGTCAGAAAAATCTCAAGAGCAGAAATGGCAAGTGAATTTTAAAGACTCCGACATTCAGGAAGTTATCAAATTTGTTGCTGATGTTACCGGTAAAACCATCGTTATTGATCCGCGCGTCAAAGGCCGCGTCAAGGTCATCTCATCCCAAGCGCTGAACCGTCAAGGCCTCTACGATTTGTTTCTGTCGGTTTTGGAAGTACAGGGATTTACCGCTGTCGAAATCGGCAATGTGGTACGCATTCTGCCGCGGAAAGACGCTCGAACTTCGGCGGTACCGGTAACCAATCGCCCAGACTTGGGTAGCGATGCTTACATCACCCAAGTGATTCAGCTTTATCATGTCTCCGCCGCAAAGGTACTGCCGGTGTTGCGTCCACTGGCCCCTCAGCATGCCCATCTAGCAGCTTACGATCCCAGCAACGCCATCATTATTTCCGATACCGTAGCCAATATTAGTCGTCTCCGCGATGTGATCAGCCGCATCGATCGTGCGGGTGTTGCCGAAACCGAAATACTGACACTGGAGTACGCCCAGGCGGACACTATGGTCAAAATGCTAAAGGCGCTCTCACAAACCGATGAGAAAGACTCGCCCGCCAATGCCAAAACTTTATTGACGGCAGATGCACGTAGTAACAGTATTTTAGTAACGGGCGATGATGTTCGCCGCAACCGTATTAAACAACTGGTCGAACGCTTGGACGTGCCGCGACAACAGTCGGGTAATGTACGAGTGATTTACCTTGAATACGCGGATGCCGAAGAGATGGCAACGGTATTACAGAAAGTGGTCTCCAATCTTTCCAAATTAAATCCAGCTGGAGACAAGGGCGTCGGCGGAGCCTCCAACGCCAACGTAGAGGCCGATCCCAGCACCAATTCACTGTTGATCACCGCCGACGCGACCACACTGGAAACCCTGTTGCCGATTATTAATCGCCTAGATATTCGCCGCGCACAGGTGCTGGTAGAGGCAATTATCGTCGAAATCACTGGGAACTTAAACCGCACCTTAGGCGTTGAATGGGCGGCCTACAAAGAAAACAGCATCCTCGGCGGCTCATTCAACAGCACTAATATCTTGACGAAGTTAATTCAGGGAACGCTCAGCTCTAGTGGATCAGGCATAACCCTGGGCATTGGCGATGACAACAGCGCCCGTGGCGGCGCCAGCTTTGCCGCGCTGATCAGTGCGCTGCAGACTAATTCCGAGGCCAATATTTTATCCACTCCTAGCATTCTGACCACGGATAACAATACCGCCACCATTTCCATTGGCGAAAATGTACCCTTTATCACCGGTTCCTTTTCCAACGACTCCGGCGGTACCGATCCATTTCAAACAATTGAACGCCGTGATGTCGGCATTAATCTGTCGGTAACGCCGCAAATCAGCGAAGGCAATACCGTGGTGTTGGAAATTGACCAGGAGGTCTCCGGCGTCAGCGATCGGCAATTGGACAGCGCCTCGGATATCATCACTACCGAGCGCAAAATCACCACTCAGGTCATCGCCAACGACAACCAGGTTATTATTCTCGGCGGTTTACAGGAAGAAAGAGTCAATGAAATCAGCGATCGGGTTCCCCTGCTGAGCGACATTCCCTTCTTGGGCAACCTCTTTCGCTACGACAGTAACCGCAGTGAGAAAAAAAATCTGATGATCTTCCTAAAGGCCAGCATTATCCGTAGCGAAGAAGTACTGCGCGGTGCAACGGCCGAAAAGTACAACTATATTCGCGGCCTTCAGACCCGTAATCGCGCAGAAGGTGTTGCTCTAATGGGCGACGATGTGATTCCGCTACTGCCCGAGTGGGACGAAAAAGCGGTGAACTTGGAAAATACCGAGCTGGGCAGAGTGGATGACATTGATCAGGATCTTTAAATACCGATGCCTGTAGCGTCTACTATCGACATTCCCTTTGCTTTCGCAGAGCAACATGGCGTGCTCCTCGACGATCGCGGCATGCTGTATTGTAAAGGCGATATTGCGGCGCCGGTATTACTGGAATTGCAGCGGGTGCTGGGGACGAATCTGGTCATCAATCCCATTGACGAATCGACCTTTAAAAAACAGTTGACTCTGCGCTACCAAACCGGTGATGGCGCCACTCAGCGCGCCGCCGAGCAACTGGACGCCGAGTTGGATCTGGGCAAAATTGCCGACGATCTGGAGCAACAATCGGATCTACTTGCCGGCGCTGACGATGCCCCGGTAATTCGCTTAATTAATGCCATTTTGTCCCAGGCGATCCGGGAAAAAGTCTCTGATATTCACATCGAACCCTTTGAGGATCGCGTTGCTGTTCGCTTTCGCGTCGATGGCGTATTAAAAGAAGTGCTGGCACCCAAGCCTGAATTCGCTTCCGTGTTGGCCTCCCGCTTGAAAGTCATGGCAAAGCTCGATATCGCTGAAAAACGCCTGCCTCAGGATGGCCGTATCAGCGTTCGCATTGCCGGGCACGGCGTCGATATTCGGGTATCTACCATCCCCTCTGCCCACGGCGAGCGCTTAGTGCTGCGCCTGTTGGACCAAGCGGCGGGGTATCTGGCCGTCGAACAGCTAGCCATGCCAGAATTGGTATTTCAACGTTTCAGCGAATCACTGAAGCGCCCCCACGGCATTATTCTGGTAACCGGCCCCACAGGCTCTGGTAAGACAACCACACTCTATGCGGGTCTAAACAAAATTAACGACCGCTGTCGCAACATTCTTACTATTGAAGATCCTATCGAATATCTCTTGCCCGGTATCGGTCAAACCCAGGTCAACCCCAAGGTAGAGATGACCTTTGCCCGCGGTCTGCGCGCCATTTTGCGCCAGGACCCCGATGTGGTCATGATTGGTGAAATTCGCGATAGCGAAACGGCTTCCATAGCGGTACAAGCCAGTTTGACTGGCCATCTGGTTTTATCAACTTTACACACTAATACCGCGATCGGTGCCATCACTCGCCTGCAGGATATGGGCGTAGAAACCTTTTTGCTTTCGTCCAGCCTCGAAGTCATCATAGCTCAGCGTCTCGTGCGCTTACTCTGCAAGGCCTGCAAAGTTACTCACGAACTGACCAAGGCGGAGTGTCAGCGGCTCGGTCTACAAAAGGCTACCACGGTTTATCAAGCCAGGGGTTGCGACCAATGCAATCAGACTGGCTATCGCGGCCGTACAGCTATTTACGAGTTGATCGTTGTCGATGATGGCCTGCGTCAACTCATTCACGAAAAAGTTGGCGAGCAAGCACTCCTGAAATATGCGCGGCAAAGCAGCGCTTCGTTGATGTCTGACGGTCATCAGCGCATGCTTCAAGGCGATACCAGTCTCGAGGAAATACTCAGAGTTACCACCAGCGGTTAACTCGAGGAATAATTATGGTTGCCTTTCGTTATCGCGCTATCAACTCAACAGGTAAGGTAGTAAAAGGAACTCTGGAGGGGGATTCCGAACGTCAAGTGCGCGGTCAGTTGCGCACGCAAAAATTGAAACCTATCAGTGTCGATAGCGCTAGACAGAAACAACAGCAGACTAAGGACGGCAAGTTGTTCTCCACCCGGTTGAGCGCCAAGGACCTCACCTTGCTCACCCGGCAAATGGCCTCTCTAATACAATCGGGAATGCCTCTAGTGGATGCCCTGCAGGGTGTTGCCAAACAGGCGCGCAAGCAATCTATGCAATCGTTGGTTCTACAAATTCGTTCGCGTATTCTTGAAGGTATGAGTTTTGCCCAAGCTCTCTCAGAGCACCCACGCTCTTTCAGTTCCATGTACCGAGCCATGATCAATGCGGGGGAACAGGCAGGTTTTCTGGGACCGGTCATGGAGCGACTCGCAATCTATACGGAAACAAGCCAACACGCCAAGCAAAAATTACTCTCGGCAATGATCTACCCCATGGTTTTAATGCTGGTTTGTGTAGGCATTGTGGTTGCACTGATGACGCTGGTAGTTCCGCAACTGATCACAGTTTTTCAACGCGCCAAAACCGATTTGCCGGGTCAGACAGAATTTCTCATCGCCATGTCCGAGTTTCTTCGCAATTACGGACTGTACTGCGGGTTGGCTTTAATGCTTGGCATTATTATCTTCCGGCGGTGGTTAACGATAGATAGCAATCTGCGCAAGTGGCACAAATTACTACTCAAATTGCCACTTACCGGACATATCATTGTGGAATCGGACACCGCGCGCTTCGCCGGTACCGTTGCAATGCTGCTGGACAGTGGAGTTCCTTTGTTGCAGGCTCTGCGAATCAGCTCTCAAACCATGGGTAATTTAATTCTGCGTGAGCAGTCGGAGCGAGTGGCCGCAGCCGTACAGGAGGGGGCCAGCCTCAATAGAGCGCTCGATCAAGCTCAGGTATTCCCACCGCTGTTGGTGCAAATGGCAGCCAGCGGTGAAATGAATGGCACCCTGGCGGATCAACTGCAGTATGCAGCGCGCAGTCAGGAGCGAGAACTGGATTTGCAGCTATCAACAGCGATGAGTATTGTAGAACCGGTAACCATCATCACCATGGCAGTCATAGTGGGCTTTATCATGTACGCTATATTGACGCCAATCTTCGGTATGTCTGATTTACTCTGAACCACCGCGCTTTACCGCGATCCAATCGTTTTTATATCTTCAGCAAAACACAGAAAGAGAAACCCAATGAATCTAAAACACCGTGGATTTAGCCTTATTGAAATTATGGTCGTGTTAATCATTATCGGAATGATAACCGCCG
>JBLIHY010000013.1:0-33024 GCA_047634655.1 Cellvibrionaceae bacterium | reverse complement strand
AAAAGTCCCGGTTTGATGCTGCGAATTCTGAGTGGCAACTACAAAAAAATGCTGATCTAGATGTCGCGTGACGCCATCTACGGTTACCTGGTTCTCTGACATAGCCTCTAATAAAGCACTCTGTGTTCTTGGAGACGTACGGTTGATCTCGTCAGCCATCAGGATCTGGGTGAAAACCGGCCCGTGACGAAACTTGAACTCATTGGTATCGGTGTCGAACACAGAGACGCCAACGATATCGCCGGGGAGCAAATCACTGGTAAATTGGATGCGCTGAAAATCTAAGCCCAGGACTTTAGCCAGACCGTGGGCCAGAGTGGTTTTACCCATACCGGGTAAATCTTCTATTAATAAATGTCCGCGAGCCAGGAAGCAGGCCAGAGCCAACTTTACTTGGTTCTCCTTACCTAAAAGAATGCCATTGAGTTGGTGGGTGATGGTAGTAATCAGATCAGGGACGGTGTTAACGGTCATTGCGCGCGTGCTGTAGCCGGTGGAATGAAAAAGGTTTGATGCGGAATATCATCAATCCGTAAGAGTATAGACCAAAGTTAGATTTTCCGAGACGGCGAAGCTCGGGCGTATAAGTAAGTATTCTCAAATACTTGAGTAGGTTAAATCGGTGCCTACCGTTTACTCTAATGCTGTTTTTCTAAAATTGGTTCATCAACGATAAAGTCGCATCGCATTGATAACCACAATCAACGAGCTGGCGGACATGCCTATAGCTGCCAGATAGGGTGGGATGTAACCCATAGCTGCCAGAGGTAAGGCGGTTATATTGTAGCCAAGAGCCCACCATAAATTCTGTCGAATAATGTGCGCCGCACGGTGGGAGAGTCTAATCATCTTCGGCAGGACGGTTAAATTACCGTGTAATAGCACACTGTCGGCCTGAGTACGGGCAAAATCACTGGCTGAATCCATTGCAACAGAAACATCTGCGCCCGCTAAAACGGGGATATCGTTGATACCATCACCGACCATTAGTATGCGATGTTGCTTTTTCTGTTGCTCGCGAATATAGCGTAGCTTGTCTTCTGGCGATTGTTCAGCTCGCCAGGAAACCCCCAAGTGATGCGCTATATCAGCAACCACTGAGGAGTGATCGCCGCTGAGAATTTCGACGTCAATCCCTTGTTTTTGCAATTGTTGGATCGCGGGGAGCGCACTCTCGCGCAGTTGATCCTCTAGTTGAATCAAGGCCACTGGTTTGTCTTCTTTCGTCAATAACAGACCCGAATCGGCACTAAATGATGAATCAATTGGAGAAGCCATGGCAAACTCCGGTTTCCCAAGCCGGTAGACACTACCCTGAATATGACCGCTTACTCCATGACCTACTTTCACACGGTGTCCATCGGCATGGAATGGTCCAAAATAGGGGGTGAAGGCCTTTGCCAGAGGGTGTTGGCAACCATTTTCCAGTGCTGCTGCAATGGCCAGGACTTGAGCTCTGTCATAATCTGAATCCAGTATCTCCACGGAACTGACTACTGGTGTGCCATGCGTTAATGTCCCGGTCTTATCGAAGATAATCCGATCAACTTTTGGCAAAGTTTCCGTCACATGGGATTTCAATATGAGCAGCCCTTGCTGTCGCATGGACGCCACCGAAGCCGTCAATGCTGCCGGAGTGGCCAGCGATAAAGCGCAGGGGCACGTTACTACCAGTACCGACAGCGTAATCCACAGCGCCGATTGCGGTTCCAGTTGCCACCAAGTGAAAAAAACCACAGTTGCGATGGATAAAATGGCAATCACGAAGTAGCCAGCGACTCTATCCGCCAGTTGTTGTAAATACGGTTTATTTTGCTTTGCGTTGCGGGCTAGACGGCCGATGGTAGACAGTCGCGTTGCTTCACCAGTGGCGCTGACTTCCACAGATAAACTGCTCTCGGTGTTGATTGTCCCGGCAATCACCTTATCGCCTACGGACTTTGGCACCGGCTTGGCTTCGCCCGTCAATAAGCTTTCAATCACCAGGCTTTTGCCATCGGTAACGATCCCGTCACAGGGAACCGTGCCGCCATCAAATACACGAATACGATCGCCTACGGACAACTCGGATCGCGAGACGACATCTATCCGACCACTCTTGCTTACCCGAGATACGGTTATTGGCAGCAGCTCAGTCGTCATCCCGGTCAGTTCTTGATTACGTACCCGTAGACGCATTTCAAGATAGCGTCCCAACAGTAGGAAAAAAGTAAACATCGCGATCGAATCGAAATAGACCTCACCACTTTGATCAAACGTGGCCCACGCACTTGCGCAGTAAGCCAGAATGATGGCTAGTGACACCGGAACATCCATGGTCAGATAACCATGGCGTTTAGCCAACAGGTTTTTGATACTGCTCCAGGCACCTTGCCAGAAAGGCCGGGCACTAAAAAGTACGACCGGTGTCGCGACCAGCAAACTGACCCAACGCAGTAAATCTTCCCACTGTGTTTCGATACCCTGAATATCACCGGCATAGAGAGCGACGGCGACCATCCCTACCTGCATCATGGCAAAACCGGCAAATGCCATGCGCAATAGCAGTTGGCGATATTGTTGTTTTTGTTGTTCCTGCTGCCGCTCGCGAGTGAATAGCTGGGGGCGGTAACCAATGCCAGCTAATTGCTCCATAAGTTTACTGAGCGTTATTTTCTCGGGCCGCCACCTGATTTGACACTGATGAGTGGCTGAATTGACGCTCACTTGTTCAACTCCCTCTTGCGTCCCTATGGCTTGTTCTATCAGCCAAACACAGGCGGCGCAATGAATGCCATCCAGCAGCAGTTGAATATTTTTTGTCGAATCACTGTTATTGGTAACAAAGTCTTTTTGGATATTATTGCGATCGTACAGACTAAAGTCGGCTTGAGGATATTGTGGGCGTTTACTTAGAGAGGAGCGATATTGATAAAACTTGTCGAGACCGCCTTGATAGATCATGGCGGCGATGGATTGGCACCCCGCGCAACAAAAATGGCGTGGCTGGTCTCGGATAGTTAAAGTGAACGATTCGTTGTCGGTTAGATTCAAACCGCAATGAAAACAGTTACCTTCAAGTGGTGATGTCTTATCGGTGGCGAGAGATTCTGATAAAGCGTTAGTCATCGGGTGTTAGCGTAACGCTGTTACTGCGAGAAAAATCGATTTCGCCACGCAGACGCCAGCTAGTTTTATTCTTTTCCACCATTGCAGGTAATAAACGAAGATACCAGCGGTAGCGATAATCGGCTCTGAATAATTCTGTGGAATATTGGTTTTTTGCCAAGCGTGTTAACGTCAGGTAGTGATCTTCTGAAGCCTCTGCTGGGTGGCTCATTTCTAATCTTAATTGTTCGGGGTAATCAGCATCTTCTAAATTCAGTGTCAGTACCAGTTCCCCGATTTGGGTATCAAAATAAATAATGGCCTCAACCTGTAGATCCCGGGCAAGTAGATCCTGATCTAAACGCATATTGATCATACGCCCTTCTTTATAATAATTATCGAGCACGCGATCGTCGGCGTAGCGAAAGGCAACGGTGACGGTAAAGGAAGAGACAATTACCACCAAGATCAACGGAGAGAGAATAAACCAAGCCCAAAATTCCCTATACCAGGGTTTGCTGATGTCTGTCTTCATAGTGTCATTGTGCTTGAATAGAGTTAGTAGGGTTTTTTGGCTCCGGGCCAATAAAAGTCGTCGCTTCTTTGGCAACGATAGAGGTGTCGTCTTTGGCGGTAAGCGTGAAGGTGATCGCCGTCTTGATTTGTTGCAAATCCGACCGGTCCACTTCCACTCGCACAGGTACGGTAAAAATTTCGTTGGGTTCAATGGGCAAGCTGCGGTAGCGTACTATAGTGAAATCGCCGGGCCCATCGACACGTAGAGAAAATTCGTGGGGTTCAGTGTGCATGTTGTTGATCTTCACAGAGTAAACGTTTTGTACCTTGTCGCCTTGTAACTTGTACATTCTGACGCCGCGATCGCGGTCGATATCAATACGGACGGGATTGCGATACGCCAGAGAAACACTGAACACAGTAACCATTACTACAACCAAGGCAAAATAGCCGAATACCCGAGGGCGTAGAAAAGTTGTTTTGCCGTTTTTTAGTTGATTTTCGCTGGTATAACGAATCAATCCGCGGCTATAGTTCATCGTGTCCATAACGGCATTGCAGGCATCGACACAGAGCCCACAGTTAATACATTCAGACTGCAAGCCGTCGCGAATATCGATGTCTACCGGGCAAACTTGGACGCACCAAGAGCAGTCGACACAGTCGCCCATCCCCTTGGCTTCGTAGTTTTCCCCGATTTTTCGTGAGCCGCGTTGTTCGCCGCGAGCCTCATCGTAATGCACCGCCAAGGTATCCTCATCGTACATGACCGATTGGAAACGTGCGTAGGGGCACATGTAGATACAGACTTGTTCTCTTAAAAACCCGGCATTCATAAAAGTCATAAAGGTGAAGAAGAGCGTCCACAAAGTAGCGGAAGCACTACCGTCCCACACCAGCATTGCGTTGTCGTTTAGCCTGGGCAGAAATCCCAATAACAACTCGCGAATGGGATAAAAGTAACTAATGAAAGTGGCGCCGGTGATAAAGGCGATGATTAGCCAGAGCGTGTATTTACTCGATCTGCGCAGGGCCTTCTCGGTTGTCCAATCGTTGTTGTCGAGCTTTATCCGTTGGTTGCGATCTCCCTCAAAGAGGGTTTCCGCCCAGATAAACATCAAGGTCCAAACAGTTTGCGGACAGGTGAAACCACACCACACCCGCCCCCAGAGAACCGTAACCGCAAATAATAGAAAGGCGGAAATAATCAACAACCAGGCTAGATACATTCCATCTTGTGGGCCAAAGACCCACCAAAGAATATAAAAATTGCGCTCGGGCAAATCGAATAATATTGCCGGACGCCCGTCGATGACCAACCACGGTATCAGTAAAAATCCTAAAAGCAGCGGTATGCCGGTATAGCGGCGGATGGATTGATAGAAACCGCTGATCTTTCGGGTATAGATCTTGTCAGCGGCTTCGTACAGGTTGACGTAGCGGATTTCGTCGGTACTTGGCGAGGTATTTTTGTCTGAAGTTTCAGTCATATAAAGGAGGTTTCAGGCAGCCTTTGGGCGTGAAATCACTATTGCGTACCGAAGTCAATGGTTCGCGGCGATAGCCAACGCACTGACTATTCTTTTTCCATTTCCATTGATAGAGAGTAGACATAAGCAGTCAGTAGATGGATCTTTTCCGGTCGAAGGCGATTTTCTTGAGACGGCATGACGCCATTGCGGCCGTTGCGCAAGGTATGGCGAATTCCCTCGGGAGTGCCTTCGTACAACCAGATGTCATCAGTGAGATTGGGTGCTCCGAGTATGTTCATTCCTTTGCCATCAGCTCCGTGACAGGCCGCGCAGTTCTGCGCAAAGATAGCGGCCCCGATCTCGGCGCGCTCTGGATTATGCTCTCTGTTCGATAAGCTCAGTACGTGTTGAGTGACATCCGCGATACCTTTTTCACCGAGAATACTACTCCAGGCAGGCATGGCGGCCTGTCGGCCATTGATGAGCGTCTCCTTGATTTTTGCGGGAGAACCGCCCCAAAGCCAATCTTCATCGGTTAAGTTGGGAAAGCCGAGGTAGCCGCCACCGTCCTTGCCGTGACAGACTGCGCAGTTGTTGCTGAAGATGCGCTGGGCCATTTTCATAGCCTGAGGTTCTTCCACTAATTCATCTACCGACATGGTCGAATAAACGCCGTAGCTGCTTTTGTATTGAGATTGTGCTTTCTCTTGCTCGCGTTCTAACTGGTTCACGCTAGTCCAGCCGAGCAATCCTTTTGAATTACCCATACCCGGGTAGAGCAGCAGGTAAAATACAGTAAAGACGAAAGTGCCGATGAATAGAAAAAACCACCAGCGCGGCAGCGGGTTATCGTACTCCTCAATCCCGTCATACACGTGGCCAGTTGTACGATTTTCTGGATGCTCGGTATCGTCAACGGCCACTTTCCGGTTTGCTAACAATACCCATAAAATTAGGAGCAAGTTTACAGTTGTCAACACAACGATCCATAAATGCCAAAATGTACTCATAATCAAACCTATTACTTTGTCACGGTGCCTTACTGATTTTTGTCGTCACTTTGCTCAGCATCGGACTTCGAAGCTGTTCTCTTGTGTTGGTCATCGTCGTCGAAAGGTAGATGGGCCGCTTTTTCGAATTGCTTTTTACGTTTGGGTGAAAACGCCCACCAGCAAATACCAATAAAGACTACCATTACCAAAATAGTAGTCAGGCCTCTCAAAGTTCCAATATCCATACAGATTATCTTCTTTGTTGGAGAATCGGCAGAGTCCCCAGCTGTTGTAGGTAGATAACCAGCGCGTCGATCTCCGTCATGTCGCGGACGGCTGCCTCCGCGCCTGCGATATCTTCATCGGTGTAGGGGACGCCAACTTTGCGCAAAGCCGCCATTTTTTTCGGTGTTGTACTGGCATCGATAACATTATCAAACAACCATGGAAAAGCGGGCATGTTCGATTTGGGGACAAGGTTTCGGGGATTGTACAAGTGTGCTTTGTGCCAGGCGTCACTGTAGCGACTACCCACCCGAGCCAAATCTGGTCCGGTGCGTTTTGATCCCCAAAGAAAGGGATGCTCGTAGACGGACTCACCCGCCACAGAGTAATGTCCGTAGCGTTCCACTTCCGCTCGCAGTGGCCTCACCATTTGCGTGTGGCAAACCGTACATCCCTCGCGAATGTATATATCGCGGCCCTCCAGGGCTGCTGCCTGCAAAGGTTTTAAGCCTTCCACGGGGGCAGTTGTCTCCTCTAAAAAAAATTGGGGGACAATTTGTACCAGGCCACCGAAGCTGATAGCAACGATTACTAGTGCCAGTAGCAGCCCGAGATTAGTTTCGACGATATCATGATTCTTCATGAGAATACTCCTTACGCTGGTCGAGCGTCGGGGACGCTAATTTTTTCACCGGCAGGCTTTTCATTTGGTTCGCGAATGGTCCGATAGATGTTGTATGCCATTAACAGCATACCCAGCAAGAACAAACAGCCACCGAGAAAGCGAACAACATAACCTCCGTAACTGGCTTCCACGGAGTCGATGAACGAATAAGTTAGAGAGCCGTCTTGGTTGAAAGCTCTTCGCATTAAACCCTGAGAAATACCATTGACCCACATAGAAGCTATATAGAGAACGGTGCCCGCTGTCGCGAGCCAAAAGTGGGCATTAATCATATCCACACTCCACATTTGCACACGGCGGAATAGTACGGGTATCAGATGATAGAGCGCTCCGATAGAAATCATCGCTACCCAGCCGAGGGCGCCAGAGTGGACGTGACCAATGGTCCAGTCGGTATTATGCGATAGGGCGTTTACGCTCTTTATGGCCATCATTGGGCCTTCAAAAGTTGACATACCATAGAAGGACAGAGAAACCACCAGGAATCTGAGAGTGGGGTCGGTACGCAGTTTGTGCCAGGCTCCTGAGAGGGTCATGATGCCATTGATCATGCCACCCCAGCTCGGCACCAGAAGAATTATAGACATCACCATGCCCAGACTCTGAGCCCAATCTGGCAGAGCTGAGTAGTGCAAGTGGTGTGGCCCCGCCCAGATGTATAGCGAAATCAGCGCCCAAAAGTGAACAATTGACAATTGGTAAGAATAGACCGGACGCCCTGCCTGTTTGGGAACAAAGTAATACATCATGCCGAGAAAACCGGCTGTTAAGAAGAATCCAACAGCATTGTGGCCGTACCACCATTGGACCATAGCATCGGCGGCCCCAGCATAGGCGGAGTAGGACTTGGTCAGGGTGACCGGTATGGCAGCACTATTGACCAGATGTAACACGGCTACCGTTAAAATAAAGGCACCGTAGAACCAGTTGGCCACATAAATATGAGAAGTTTTGCGTTTGACGATCGTGCCGAAAAATACGATGGCATAAGCTATCCAGACTATGGCGAGAAGAATGTCGATTGGCCACTCTAGTTCTGCATATTCCTTGGAAGTAGTCAGTCCCATGGGCAGAGTGATTGCGGCGAGCACAATAACCAGTTGCCAGCCCCAAAAGGTAAATGGCACTAACCAGCCACCAAATAAGCGCGCCTGGCAGGTCCGCTGGACTACGTAGTAGGAAGTTGCGAATAAGGCGCAGCCTCCAAAAGCGAAGATAACAGAGTTGGTGTGCAGCGGTCGCAGGCGGCCGAAGTGGCTGTAGGGTTGCAGAAAATTATTCAGCTCGGGCCAGGCTAGCTGGGCAGCGATAAGTACACCTATAGACATACCGAAAATGCCCCAGAAAACCGTCATAATGGAAAATTGTCTAACTACTTTGTAGTCGTAGATCGTTTCCTGATCGGCTGCATTTGAATGATTCGTCGTCATATACTCAATTCCGGATAGTTTTTAAGAACACAGTCGGTGGTCAGTCGCGAGTCCAACAATTTTATACTTTTAATGAAAGTAATAATAAGTTTGCATCAACCCTTGATGGTTGGCGATTGTAATAATAATGAGAAATATGGAGCGGTCACAATTGCTTTGGTACCACGATGCAGTTGGTTAAATTGACTGCAATTGGCCGGATGTTTTGGCTTCGTTTGTCAATCCGCGTGAAATACGTACGAAAAAAGTAAGTTGCACAAACATCTTTTTAGGAAAAATTTCTTCCTTTTTCGGCTGCAATTTTCAGGCGTAGGGCATTTAGTTTTATAAAACCCTCGGCATCCTGTTGATCATAAATCCCGGCGTCTTCTTCAAAAGTTGCGATTTTTTCGTCAAAGAGACTGTCGTTGGAACGGCGACCAACAATACTAACATTGCCTTTGTATAATTTTACGCGAACATCACCATTAACCACTTCCTGCGACTCGTTGATAACTGTCTGTAGTAACTTGCGTTCAGGGCTCCACCAGTAACCATTGTAAATTAGAGAGGCATATCTCGGCATTAAGTCATCTTTGAGATGAGCGACTTCCCGATCGAGAGTAATCGACTCGATAGCCCGATGAGCCTTCAACATAATAGTGCCGCCCGGGGTTTCGTAACAACCGCGGGCCTTCATGCCGACATAACGGTTCTCGACAATATCTAGACGACCAATTGCATGGTCGCCACCGATTTTATTCAGGTAGGTTAGTACAGAGGCCGGAGACATGGTTTTGCCGTCAATTTTCACAATATCGCCGTGCGCATAAGTCAATTCGAGATAAGAGGCCTTATCGGGGGCCGCTTCTGGAGCGACACTCCAACGCCACATTGATTCTTCCGCTTCGGCCCAGGGATCCTCGAGAACGCCGCCTTCATAAGAGATGTGCAGTAAGTTGGCATCCATGGAGTAAGGGGACTTTGCTTTGCCTCCAGAAAAATCTACAGGAATATTATGTTGCTTACAGTAAGTCATCAAGCTTTCGCGAGAAGATAGATCCCATTGGCGCCAGGGTGCGATAACTTGAATGCCGGGTTTTAAGGCATAGGCACCTAGTTCAAAGCGTACTTGGTCATTGCCCTTACCTGTAGCTCCGTGAGAAATGGCGTCTGCGCCGGTATCGTTGGCGATTTCAATCAGGCGTTTGGCAATTAAAGGACGAGCGATGGAAGTGCCTAGTAGATATTCACCTTCGTAAATGGTGTTGCCGCGAAACATGGGAAAAACAAAATCGCGAACGAACTCTTCACGAAGGTCGTCAATATAAATTTCCTTTACCCCCATAGCCTCTGCTTTGGCCCGGGCAGGCTCAACTTCTTCCCCCTGACCCAGGTCCGCTGTAAAGGTAACGACCTCACAGTCATAATTTTCCTGTAACCACTTGACGATTACCGAAGTATCTAGACCGCCAGAGTAGGCAAGGACGACTTTTTTAATAGAAAGCGGGGATGCCGGATGCATATTTATAAGGGTTCCGTGAGATTCACAGCAACATCGAAATACTGTCAATCTAGATTAATAGTGGTGCTGAATTGTAGCGATATTCTATGTGGATTTACAGAGTCAGGACAATTACTTACAGATAATTTACCGCAGCGGGCTCCACAACCAAACCGGAGACCTCGACATTTAAACCATTATCAATTTATTGGCTATTTGTTTCTGTATCGGGACTGCCAGATTTAATGCCGTTCAGCGACTCCCGGTGCTTCGCTAGATTAATTAATTTCAGGTCGTCATGTGCGCCGACCATATCTAAAAAATAATCGATAGTGTTGTTTGCTTCGACATCATTGATTAAGCGAGGGCGAAGGACGATATTTTCTCGAGCAGCCTTCCATAGCATTAGCGAGTGTTGTTGAAACGCGATGCTGCGTTCTGAACGCAGACGATGACTTTCAGCGTCATCCGGTGAAGTTATACACGGTGAGGTAATGCAAAAGTCTTCAAGTGCACCACGCGCTTGTTTTGATAATTTTTGTTTGCCGACACGTATATATCGTTTATTGACTTAGCGATATTGACCGCTGAGTCAATATCGACGAAAGTTTACCCCTGTCGGTCTTTTAGAATAAGATGTCTGCCAAAGGATTGTATCTGCTGCAGGAAGCCACTTTCATGTCTCTATCCGTTACTTACACGCGCGCTGATTTTGGTATTAACGCACCCCTTGTGACTGTCGAAGTTCATCTTTCCAATGGCTTGCCTGGTTTATCCATTGTTGGCTTGCCGGAAACCGCTGTTAAAGAAAGTAAGGATCGCGTTCGCAGCGCCATTATTAACAGTCAGTTTGAATTCCCTGCTCGTCGCATCACCATTAATTTGGCACCAGCAGATCTGCCTAAAAATGGTGGTCGCTACGATCTCGCTATTGCCATCGGTATTTTAATGGCATCGGGCCAGCTATCTGAAGATAACGCTAATGACTACGAATTTATTGGTGAACTGGCGTTGTCGGGTAAGTTGCGCTGTGTAAGTGGCATATTGCCGGCGTCCGTCGCCTGTGGTGAAGCCAATCGTAGTTTGCTAGTGTCTACCGATAATGCCACCGAAGCGGCGTTATCTACCTCCACCCCGGTGTTTGGTGCAGAAAGCCTCTTACAAGTCTGTGCTCATTTGATGAGCGAAGACTTTCAGCAGATTTCCCGCGCGGCGTCGACGCCGCCTCAAGCTCTCGAAAATTCTCTGGATATTCGAGACGTTCGCGGCCAGCGGCATCCTAAACGCGCATTGGAAATTGCCGCAGCTGGTGGGCATAACTTACTCATGTATGGCCCACCTGGAACCGGTAAAACCATGTTGGCCAGTCGTCTGCCCGGTATCTTGCCGCCCCTGACACAAGCGCAATCATTGGAAGTGGCCAGCATTCATTCTCTTTGCGGCAAATCCCGTAGTCACTGGCATTTGCCACCATTTCGCAATCCCCATCATACGGCGTCGGCAGTAGCCCTGGTTGGGGGTGGTAGCCATCCGCGACCAGGAGAGATTTCTTTAGCACATCGTGGCGTATTATTTTTAGATGAGCTGCCTGAGTTTCAGCGTCAGGTATTGGAAGTCATGCGCCAACCTTTGGAATCTGGTGAAATACTCATATCCAGAGCCAGCGCTCAACTGTGTTTTCCGGCGCGATTTCAGTTGGTGGCGGCTATGAACCCTTGTGCCTGTGGTTATCTGAATGCCCACCCCACTCGAAGACGCAGGTGTCAATGTACATCACAACAGGTACAGCGTTACCGCCAGAAAATTTCGGGCCCACTGTTGGATCGGATTGATCTGCACGTACCCGTCAACGATTTATCGATGGAAGATTTAGAGGCCACCTCGCCGGAAGAAAACGATGGCGAATCCTCAGCAATCGTTCGCGCGCGAATCGTGCAAGCAAGAGAGCAACAATATCATCGCCAAGGTGGTTGCAATGCTCATATTTCCGAGAGAGAAATAAAAATCCACTGTGAATTGGATGTGTCGACGCAAAAATTATTGGTTCAAGCAATTGACCGCTTGGGTCTCTCCGCCCGTGCATATCATCGAATAATTAAAGTCGCCAGGACCATTGCCGATCTCAATCAACAAGAAAATATTACTCAAGAGCAGATTGCGGAGGCACTATCTTTTCGAAATTTTGACCGAGGTCCTGGGTAACTCGCACCTATGCAACACAGGGAAGCACTACCCTTTTTAAGCGCTTAAGCGATTGAGCATGCGAGACAAACAAAAATCGAATTTTTTTGTCGATCGAAGATTAATTTATGGATAAATCAATCAGAGTATTGTTAAAGTTCAAGACGCAGACTTGTTCGCAAATGTCCCGATTAACCGCATGCTTACACTATAAATAAACACAACGCCGCGCTGCCAAGATCTGGCAGCTGTCAGTTTCCAGGACTCTCCAGAGTAGGTTTTCACTGTCAACTCTGACATAATCCCAGACTTTTATTTGACTCGATATGGCTATATTAGTAACAGGTTCCGCTGGTTTTATTGGCATGCATGTAGTCCAGAGCTTATTGGATCATCAGCATGCAGTTATTGGCATTGACAATCTAAATGATTACTACGAGGTTGAACTCAAACTTGCTCGCCTCGAAAAGCTTCGAGCTGCGTCTTCAGGAAATAATTATCAATTTATAAAGCTCGATCTGACAGATACCGATGCGCTCAATCGGCTATTTCGTGAAGAAAATATTGATCGAGTCATTCATCTAGCCGCTCAGGCAGGTGTTCGCTATTCTCTCGAAAACCCTCGAGCTTATGTCGACAGTAATATCCTCGGCTTCATGAATATCCTTGAAGCGTGCCGGCACCACGAGGTAGAGCACTTGGTTTATGCTTCTTCCAGCTCAGTATACGGTGCCAACGGAAGCGTTCCCTTCTCAGTTCTAGACAATGTGGATCACCCTTTGTCCATGTATGCCGCCAGTAAAAAAGCCAATGAATTGATGGCGCATACTTACAGTCACTTGTACGGCCTACCGACCACAGGCCTTCGGTTCTTTACGGTTTATGGGCCGTGGGGGCGCCCAGATATGGCTCCCTTCTTGTTTGCTCGCGCCATTCTCTCGGACGAGCCGATCAAAGTGTTCAACTACGGCAACCATAGCCGCGACTTTACCTACATAGATGACATTGTTCAGGGGGTAATTAGAGTGGTCAATTGTCCGGCAACCGCTGATCCAGACTGGTCTGCTTTGAAACCTAATCCCGCTACCAGTAAGGCGCCCTGGCGAATCTACAATATAGGTAACAGTCAGCCAGTGCCATTAATGGACTTCATCCGCGCCTTTGAATTGGCCTTGGGCAAACCGGCCAAGAAAGAAATGTTGCCTATGCAACCGGGCGATGTCCCAGATACCTATGCAGATGTTACTGAGCTGGTTGAGATGTTTGGTTATAAGCCACAAGTAGCCATCGAAGAAGGTGTGGGGCGTTTTGTCGATTGGTACAAAGATTATTACCAGGTTTCTTGAACAAAATTGATGTCTACACAATCTTCCGAATCTTCATTTCAGCTTTACAAGCGATTGCTCACTTACCTGCCACCCTATTGGTTTGTTTTATCGCTGGGGATCGCTGGCTATGTGCTATTTGCCTACAGTCAAACGGCTTTGGCGTCAATGATGGGCGACTTGACGGATGCAATTAATGCGGATGATCCTTCTATCCGCTACCTTCTGCCGCTTCAACTGATCGTTATTTTCATTTATCGCGGTATTGGTTCTTTCATTGGAGATTACAGTTTTGCTCGTATTGCCTTTGGCATCGTGCATACCTTGAGAAGGCAGCTGTTTGATCACCTGATGGTGATGCCCAATAATTATTTCGACCAAAATAGTTCCGGACAGATGATCTCTCGAATTACCTTCGACGTCATGCAGGTCACGCAAGCAATCACCGATGCCTTGAAAATACTGATTAGAGAAGGCGTCACAGTATTGGTTCTGTTAGCTTATTTGTTTTGGATGAACTGGAAAATAACGTTAATTTTTATTGCTATCACTCCCCTGTTGTTCTATCTGGTTTTTATTATCAGTAAACGCCTACGGAAATTAAGTGCTCGAATTCAGATAAGTATGGGCGATATTACGCAAATTTGTGCAGAATCAATTAATAACATTCGTGTGGTCAAACTTTTTTCGGGAGAAAAAGTAGAAAAAGAACGCTTCAAAGCGGCCAGCCACAATAATTATCGGCAAAATATGAAATCAATGGTGACCACAGCGTTGGGCACTCCTATTCTGCAACTTCTGGCGGCGATGGCCGTAGCCGTCATTATCTATCTGGCTCTTGAATTTTTAAATGCAGATAGCCCTGGTGATTTTATTGCCTATTTAACGGCAACCATGCTGATACCGCGTTCCTTAAAACAGTTATCTGGTGTTTTAAATAAAATTCAAAAGGGTATTGCAGCAGCTGAAAGTATATTTTCGCAGATAAATAAAACATCAGAATCTGATCGTGGAAATAAAGTTGCAGAAAAATTAAATGGCCATTTAACTTTCCGCAATATTTCATTCTCGTATGCGAACAGCGAAAAAAAATCTTTAAAAAACTTTAGTCTAGATATTCAACCCGGTAGTACGATTGCCTTTGTCGGCCGATCGGGAAGTGGTAAAACTACCTTGGTAAGTCTCTTGCCGCGTTTTTATCAAGATTACGAGGGCGAAATTCTGCTGGATGGAACTTCCATAAAGGAATACACATTGGATTCCCTGCGCAGCCAGATCGCTTTCGTGGGCCAAAATATTACTTTGTTCAACGATACGATAGCCAATAATATTGCCTATGGCAGTCAGTCTTCAAAGAATGAGGTTGAAATTATTGATGCTGCAAAAAAAGCCAATGCCTGGGAATTTATTGAGACTTTACCCAAGCAACTCGATACTTTGGTGGGAGAGAATGGCGCTCGTCTATCGGGTGGGCAGCGTCAGCGTTTGGCGATTGCTCGCGCCCTGTTAAAAGATGCGCCTATATTGATCCTGGACGAGGCAACCGCCGCACTCGATAACGAGTCGGAGCAAAAAATACAGCAGGCTCTGGATAAAGTGATGAAACAGCGAACTACTTTGGTGATTGCTCATCGCCTGTCGACTATAGAAAACGCCGATCAGATTGTTGTCATGGATCAGGGGGAAATGCTGGAGCGAGGCACTCATCAAGCGCTGCTGGCCAAAAAGGGCTACTACTGGCAACTGCACTCAAAAAGTTTCGAAGGCTAATGCTATCCGCGCTCAAGTTTCGTCTTCAATACGTTCTATATTCAGTATTCTGGTTGGTATTTTCGCTGCCATTACTTTTATATATTTTCTTTCACTATCGGCATTACCCAAAACACAGTCGACGAATATTTGAGCGATTTGGTCTCTGCCAAAAGTCCAAAAAAGGTAGCCCCACGACCTGGATGCACTTGGCCTCAGTGGGAGAAGTGAAGGCGGCCTTGCCATTAATTACCCAAATTTTGAATAATTACCCCGGCTTAAACTTTGTGTTTACGACTAGCACTCCCTCAGGCGAGCGCGTCCTAAAAAAAGCACTGGGTGAGGAGATCAATCACAGTTTTTTACCCTTTGATCTACCCTGGTCTATGGGTGCTTTTTTGAAGAGAAAAAATGTTTCCGGTCTGCTACTTTTTGAGACAGAAATATGGCCAGCGCTGATTTTCGAGTGCAAAAAACGCGCGGTATCAATCCGTTTAATTAACGCTAGGTTGTCGGAAAATTCAGAAAAAAAATACGCAAAATTTTTGAGCTTTTCATCTATCTTGTTCGGCAATATCGAGCATATATCAGCACAGACAGAGAGCGATGCTAAACGTTTTCGGTCTCTCGGAGCGCTGTTTGTGTCCACGGTAGGGAATCTAAAGTTCGACCAAGCGGTTACGCGCGTCATGGAAGTGCAGGCTGAGCGTTATAAGTCAGAGTTGTTGGATCGCCAGTTTAGAAAGATTATTTTAGCGGCAAGTGTCCATCCCGATGAGGTAAAGAAGATAATTGGCAGTTATGTGAGCATAAAAGCCGACTTCTCAAAAATATTGCTTATCCTGGCGCCGAGACATTTGGAAAAACTGGATCAAATAGAATCTATCTGTCGATCATTTAATATAACTGTGCAACGCAAAAGTGCTAAGAAATCAGTTGATCAAACAATAGATTTATTGCTCGTCGATACGATGGGTGAGTTACTTATGCTCTGCGGCTGCGCTGACATAGTGATTATGGGAGGAACATTTATAGCCCGCGGCGGGCATAACTTTTTGGAGCCCGCAGCGTGGGGAGTACCTATCATCAGCGGCGAGAGCGACTATAATTTTAAAGCTATTGCTCAAGACTTGGTGCGTATCGGCGCGTTGGTTCAGGTAGATCGTCAGGATTTGCTAAGTCGAGAAATAAAGCGACTACTGGAAGATGATGCTTTATGCACAGAAAGAGGCGAATCTGCAAGAAACTATATTGTTGGACATCGAGGCGCTGTAGGCAGATACCTTGATGAATTAAAAGTCTATTTAGATGCGCTCCACTAATTTGTCTTTCAACAAGTCTTTCTCCAGTTCCTGTAAATCTTTGACGGATAAACTTCCGGATTCGTTTTTTAAATTCAATGAATCGAGAATGTAGCCATAAAGTGCATTGAAGTAATTTCTTTGGGCTTCAAAAAGATTACTCTGGGCATTAACTACGTCGACAATATCCCGCGTTCCAGCCTCATAGCCTGCCTGTGTGGCTTCTAGCGCGCTTTCGCTTGAGACAATTGCCTGTTTGCGTGCCTTGATCTGTTCGATGTCGTTGTTGACGGAAAAGAAAAGCTGACGAGTACGCTGGATAGTATTGCGCTGTGCGAACAGAAATTCTTCACGTGCTCGAACCTGATTTTGTTCCGCCTGTCGCTGGAGCGCGCTGAGGTTTCCTCCAGTGTAGAGAGGAATATTCAAATTCAACTGGACACTGGTGCCATCCGCATCTATGTCTCCAGTGTTTTCTGCAGTGTCGGTATTGGTATCGCTATAGCTCAGCCTACCGGTAAGCTTGGGATAGCGATTAGCTCCAGCCGCTTTGGCATCAAAACGAAGGGTTTCAACTGTTAGTTCGTTTACCTGTAAAGTTAAATTATTTTTCTTGGCTGCTGCTATCCAATTTTCTTTATTATTAGGCTGCGGCGCAGAGCCTAGAAAGGAACCATCCAGTGGCGCAATACTTCGGTGATCTTTTCCTGTCAAAATTGTGAGCGCCTCAAAAGCCGTGATGACATTCAATTCATCGCCGAGACGATCGGCTCGAGCGCTATCGTAAGCAGCTCTAATCTCCTGGACGTCGTTAATGGGTACTAAGCCCACTTCAAAGCGCTGTCGGACTTGTTCTAATTGAGTGAAGAGTGCTTTCTCTTCCGCTTCGGATGTGCGCAATTGATCCAGCTTACCCAAAACATCAAAATAAGTTGTAGCGCTGCGAATTATTAAAGCCTGTTTGTCGGCGGCCAATTGCACTTCTGCAATCTGAGTTCTTATTTTTCCACTGCGATAGTTATAAATGGCATTGTAATCAATGATCGCTTGTTGCAGATTCAAAGAATAGCTTGTTACTTCCGTATCCGAGTCGTCATTATCATAACGGGAGCTAAAATTAATTTGAGGAAGTAAAACGCCACGACTTATATTTTCAGCTTCTACATCCGCCTGGTATGCAGCTAAGTCCGCTTTGTATTGCAGATCATTTTGTAAAGCCAGTTCGTAAACTTCTAATAAGCTTTCCGCAGATGCCAGGGGGCTGGAAGCACTTATGATGGCCCAGACGAGAGCAAGAAGAGAGTTTCCTATTCCGATAGATCGCATAATGGTTTTTGGCTCGAAGAATATGGGGTTTGATACTTCGGTTGAAGTGTTGGCAACTGTTAGAATGATGGTCAATCAGCGGAGAAGCATACGATGAGAAAGCGAGTATAACGATTTACGATTACAGCGTCGACAGACAGATTTGTTGATCGACTTGCGGTAGCGAAAGCGTGTTTCAGAAGCTAATTTTTTCAAAAGTGCGCAGCAAGACTAAAGGCTAGCTAAAGTGAAAAAATTAGAGTGGCGATCAATATTGAGGCCTCTGATTCAACGATAAATAATCGGTTTCCTTTTGAGGCACCTTCGCGCTTCGCATTGATCGATAAATAGCTCAGTGGGCGAGATCGCCTATCATCGACCAAATAAGGCGGCAATTGGTAAAGAGCCGGATCCATTCGGGTATCGGCAACATGGATAATCTGAAACTGCCGAGGAGGCTTTCGCCATTCTCGAGTTGAAATTTCTTTCAATACTAGAGCTTGAGGCCGCCTTCAGGAGTGCGTATAATTAGCGGGCATTTTTAATGCATCTTCGGTCCGAGTGTGTTTTACAAATTAACAACAGGTTACTTTATGCCATTTGTCAGATTAAAAGAAAATGAACCCTTCGATGTCGCTCTGCGTCGTTTCAAGCGATCCTGTGAGAAAGCTGGTATCTTGTCCGAAGTTCGCCGTCGCGAGCAATATGAAAAACCCACCACTATTCGCAAGCGCAAAGCTGCTGCCGCTGTCAAGCGTCACGCAAAAAAAGTTCAGCGTGAATCACGTAAGTTTAACCGTCTTTACTAACTCCGATAAAATTTCTCTGGCTTTCAAGGGCTGCGTCCATGTGTTCGCAAATCAAGGCAACGGTACAGAAACAAATGAAGTTGGCAATGAAAGCCAAAGACAAGCCTCGCCTGGGGATCATTCGTCTTATCTGGTCAGAGTTCAAACGAGTCGAAGTTGATGAGCGCATCGAACTCGATGATGGGCGTGTACTAGCTATACTCGATAGAATGGTCAAACAGCGGCGCGATTCCGCCAGACAATTCGCGGACGCTGGTCGTCTCGATTTGTCCGATAAAGAAAATTACGAGATCTCCGTCATCAATGAGTTCCTTCCCGAGCCTTTGACTGAAGATGAAATAATTACTTTGATTGATGAGACTATTCAGAACGTCGGCTCTGGTGGCATGCAGGCTATGGGCGAAGTGATGAAATTACTCAAGCCCAAGCTCCAGGCGCGCGCCGATATAGGCAAGGTTAGTAGCTTGGTCAAAGCCAAGCTTATCGGTAGTCAGTAATATGAGAGTTTGTTCAGAACTCTCGTGGCGATAGATAGATATAGTCAGATGCGCGTGTTCGCGCGGCAGTAAATAACTAATACAGCAGAACGAGCCACTGGAGTCCAGTGGCTTAGAAAATAATAATGTCCTGCATCGGCAGTTTATTTACAACGCCGATAGTAATCGACACTAGAAAAATAACGTATAAGTCATTGGTTCGAACGAAACTTAGGTTTTGTGGTCTGAAGTTAGACCAATGTACCGGAATTCATTCTTAGGATAGTACTTTAAATGATCAACTTGGAGGCATCCATGGCAACCAGCTTACAGTTAACCGAAATGCTTACTCCAGGCGCAAATATCAACGCCTACACGCAAGCGGTAAACAGTTTTCCAGCACTAACTGCCGAAGAAGAAAAGCAGCTAGCCGAACACCTTTATTATGACGGAGCCTTAGAGGCTGCATGCAGTCTGGTGATGTCACACCTGCGCTTTGTGGTGCACATTGCCAGATCTTACTCGGGTTATGGATTATCTCAGTCCGATTTAATTCAGGAAGGTAACGTCGGCCTAATGAAGGCCGTCAAGCGCTTTGACCCGACAAGAGGAGTGCGTTTGGTGTCCTTTGCTGTTCACTGGATCAAGGCCGAAATGCATGAATTTATTCTGCGTAACTGGCGTATCGTCAAAGTGGCCACTACCAAGGCTCAGCGCAAGTTATTCTTTAATCTGCGTGGTAAAAAGAAACGTCTGGGCTGGCTAACCCACAAAGAGGCAAAAGCGGTCGCCGAAGACTTAAATGTCGACATCAAACATGTCCAAGAAATGGAAGGCCGACTGGCCGCTTTTGATGCCACATTTGATATGGGTAACGATGATGATGATGACGCTGCTTACCTCGCCCCCGTCAACTACTTAGAGGACAGCAATGCCGATCCCGCAAAACAGATCGAAGCAGCAGACTGGAATGAGGATAGCGTCCATCGTCTAAGAGAAGCACTACAGAAGCTCGACGAACGTAGCCGAACCATCATTGAACGTCGCTGGCTAAACGACGATCAAAAATCTACTCTGCATGAACTGGCAGACGATTTTGGCGTATCCGCTGAACGTATCCGGCAGCTTGAATCGAATGCGATGAAGAAAGTTAAGGCTTCCATGGAAGCCTAGAACGCTTCATTTTTTGTGAGGTGACCTTGCAGGATTACTGCAAAATATTCGCATTAGTAGATCGCTATAGCTTTGCAAAGGCCTGCTCTGCAGCATCCAGGGTTGACTTAATATCTTCGTCAGAGTGAGCAATAGAAGTGAAACCGGCTTCGTAAGCGGCTGGGGCAAAGTAAATGCCAGATTCCAACATTAGATGGAAAAATCGATTAAATCTCTCAATATGGCAATTCATCACTTGACGATAATTGCTTATCACCTGATTTCCCCCTGTCTCCTTCAAGAAGAAAAATCCGAACATTGATCCCACGTGATTAGTAGTAAAAGGAATGCCAGCTATGTCAGCTCGTTGCTGGAGTCCAGCCATTAACGTGTCAGTTGTCTTAAATAATTTTTCATAGAATCCCGCCTTTTTCAGCCCTTCCAAGTTCGCGAGCCCCGCGGCCATAGCAACGGGATTCCCAGAGAGAGTACCTGCTTGGTAAACCGGACCAAGTGGTGCAATTTGATCCATAATTTCCCTTTTTCCGCCAAAAGCGCCGACAGGCATACCACCACCTATTACTTTTCCAAGAGTGATTAGGTCGGCATTGACATTGTATCGACCTTGCGCCCCTCGGGGGTGTACGCGAAACCCAGTCATCACTTCGTCAAAAATCAATACGCTAGCATACTCATCGCATGCAGTCCTCAAGCATTCTAGGAACCCGTCCACAGGTGGAACGCAGTTCATATTTCCAACAACGGGTTCAACAATAACGCAGGCAATTTGTTCCCCTATTTCTTGGAAAACTTCTTTGATCTGGTCGATATTATTGTAATCCAAGGTGATGGTGTGATCTGCCAACGCCTTAGGAACACCCGGTGAGCTGGGTATCCCAAGTGTCAGTGCCCCAGAGCCGGCCTTGACGAGTAAAGCGTCAGAGTGGCCGTGGTAGCACCCTTCAAATTTAACAATTTTATCCCGAGCGGTGTGGGCGCGAGCCAATCTTATGGCGCTCATAGTCGCTTCAGTTCCCGAATTGACAAAGCGGATTTTCTCCATGTTGGGAATAATTTGGCAAACTTCTTGCGCTAGAGTCGTTTCAATTTCAGTAGGCGCGCCAAAGCTCAGGCCGTCTTTAGCTTTGTTTATTACCGCATCGATAACCTCTGGATTGGCGTGGCCATGAATCATGGGACCCCAAGAGAGAACATAATCGATATAACGTTTATCGTCCTCATCATATATATAGGCGCCTTTTGCTCGCTTGAAGAAAACGGGCGTGCCGCCGACAGCTTTGAAGGCGCGAACCGGAGAATTCACTCCTCCAGGGATATATTTTTGTGCGTCTTGAAATAGTTGTTTGGAGCGATTCATTTAACAGTTTCTTTGTCAGATTGCTGTGATGTGAGAAGGTGAGTACTCACCAATTGGGTTGTATCACCACTAAAAATACGATGGCGACCAACATTAGCACCGGGATTTCATTGAACCACCGGTAGAAGGTATGTTTATGGTGGTTGTTGTCAGCGCAAAACTGGCGCCAGAAATAAATACAAAGGTAATGGTAGACGGTTAGTATCCCAACGAGAATGATTTTCAACCAAAACCAAGATGATATTTTGTAGTAGTCCCAAGCGTATGCTGCCGTCCAGATTCCAAAAATATAGGTGGCAATCATAGATGGCGTACCAATTCCTCTGAGCAACTTACGTTCCATAAGCTTGAAGCGATCTTTGCTAATTTGATCTTCGCTCATTGCGTGATAAACAAACAGTCGCGGCAAATAAAACAAAACGGCAAACCAGCACACTACAGATATAATATGAAACGATTTAACCCACAACATAAAACGCCCTCGATTGATTGATGATACTTCCCACCATCGATTTGATGATAGTTTGCTGATTGATTGGATATTCAAACGGAGTTTTCCAATCGATCTAGATGAAACCGGGCGGATTTGCGCTGGCGTAGCTGCGCCGGACAATATTTTTCAGTGCGACCTGAAAGCGGACTTCCGACCCAGTTTGATGCATTGGTTTTCAAAAGCTCGCATAAGTTACCGATTTGCCACTGTATATTTCTTGGGGTGGTTAATTAGAATATAAAACTACCCATGGCTTCTTGTGGGCCGCTAGACATAATGATGTCTTGAGTAACAATACCCAGAATTGCTGGCTCTGTAGTCGTTTGTATTTGTGATGTTACAAACAACGCGGTATCGGCTTGCCCTTCCAATAGTTCTCTGGCTTCGTACAAGTTCGATAGTTCAGATACCGGTATTAGATTGAGGCGCTGCGCCGGTATCTCCAAGAGATCCAGCCATTGCTTATCGCTGTACATGCGTTCACCGTTATCGCTCTTTTCCTCCGATCTCTCCAGAGCAATGGCGAGATCGGCCGCTCTCAGTAGAAGGCCGCCACTTTCGCGATAATTAACAACCCACAGCGGATTGGTTTTCAGTAACCAGCGGGCTTTAGCCAGGGTGAGCCCGCTGGTACTGCGCACAACAGCAGTAGCCATAACGCTGCGAACACCAATGCTACCGAGAACTTGTTTCAGCGGCGTGAGCCGAAGAAACGTACCTCTAATTTTAAGTTGTTCGATAAAAATACCATCGCAAGGATAATACAACCGCGTCGCCACACAGGAAACGACAATGATCAGCATGCTGGGAAAAATAACGGCGGGGTTGTAAGTCAGTTCCATAACGGCCATTAGTGCGGCAAGAGGCGCATTCAAAACTGCTCCCATCATCGCCGCCATTCCCAGGAGAACGTAAATACCGTTATTGCTAACATTATCTGGAAAAAATTCATTGCCCAGGATTCCAACCATTCCACCGAGACAGGCGCCGATAAATAATTGTGGACCAATCAAACCACCGGGAACTCTCATCCCCACTGCAAAACTGGTAGTAATGATTTTTGCCAGGGCAATAGCCAGCAGCAGGGTAAAGCCAACATTCCCTTCGATAATCAGTTGAATCGTATCGTAACCTAACCCCAGTATTTGAGGTAGAAAGAGACCAACCGAACCAGTGATTATTCCCGCGGCAAAAATACGCCAGAAAACCGGGTAGGGGTAGCTGAGGCTAAAAAATAATTGCATGCGAATATAGAGTGCCGCGAACAACGCAATCACCAAGCCCGCCGCAACCATCAAGGGGATTTCCCAAAGACCGTGCAAACTGTTGTCGGCAATGGAGATGAAGACTTCTTCACCGAAGAAAGCGCGCGACAACCATGTGCCGCAGAACGAAGCCATTATGATGGGTATCAAACTAGTGATGCTGTAACTCATCAACACCACTTCCATGGTAAAAATAACACCTGCCACCGGAGTATTGAAGGAAGCCGCAATAGCCGCGGCCACACCGCAGCCCAGCAGTGTGCGCATACTGTTGTTGGGGATTTGTAGCCATTGTGTGATGAGGCTACTAGTGCTGGCACCCAGGTGAATAGCCGGGCCCTCGCGGCCGACCGGGAGACCGGGAGACCCGCAATCAAACTAATTGCGCCGCCGATAAACTGCACCAACAAGTTAATCCAATGCATACGCCCCTGATAGTTATGTAGGCGCTCGAGTACGTTGCTAACACTAACTTGACGGTATCTATCTGGTGGAAAGTGAAAACCCGCGACAATAATTAATGCGCCAATGACGGGTAGAAAAAAATGCCATCGGCCATCCAAACCCTCGAAATTTTCAGCATCGCCGGGTAGAAAATAGCTCAGTGAGCCATTGATAACCATGCGAAAAGCGATGATTAGAACTCCAGAGTTACAACCGATGATAATTCCCAGTAGTGTCAGCTGGGGCAAAGCATTGACGCCAGCAAGACGGTAGCGGAAGGGATTCAGCAATTTTCGCGCTAGAATTTTTATGAGGGACAAAAAAGCTGCCTCCTGTAAATCAATTTTGACCGCATGATAAAGTGATAGTGATTTCTATAAAGGTGTTTATTGTGAAGTACGCTTAAAGAAAATCGTCTTGATGTCCTCGATACATTTTACTCATAAGATAACGCCCGAAAACATCAGAACAGTTTTGCATACCTATAGAGCAAAAAAGAAAACTGTAGGAATGTGGTGAATATAGTGGCTGGATTTAATTTATTTTAACGATTACTTTTGAGGCGGAAGACAAAGTATCATAAGCAAGTTGGTTGGTCTGATCATCCTGATTGTGCCGCACAAACACAATATGTTTCTTAGTAATTGCGATACTCTACTGAATTCGGCGTATATTACGAAAAAATTTAAAAGCCCACTATTTGACTGTCTTCATTTGTTTGAGAGAAACAAAAGCTCGCCTGAATCCAAATCTATATGGCAATATTTTTGACAAACTGAATAGTGTCTATTATTTCAAATCAATAATCGATAAGTGAAAGTCATGCTTTGTAGTGTGCTTCGCGATCTATACTCGTTAAGCGTCAAGTGGTGGCGCTCTTCTCGAGTTTATTCTAAAGTTACAGGCTTTCTTACGCCAAAGTAAACATCATGGTCAATATCGGTATCGTCGGCGCCACTGGATACACTGGTGCTGAACTCTTACGCTTATTAGTTAATCATCCCGAAGCCCATGTGCAGGTTATTACTTCTCGCCGCGCAGCCGGAATTTCTGTAAAAGATATCTATCCTAATCTGCGGGGATTCTGTGATCTGATTTTTGTTGAGCCAGAAGTATCCACTTTATCCGCCTGTGACCTGGTCTTTTTTGCGACGCCCCATGGAGTCGCTCACGCGATGGCCCCAGATCTGCTGGCAGAAAAGGTCCGCGTTATCGACATCTCTGCCGACTTCCGCTTGCGTGACCCGCAATTGTGGGCTGAATGGTACGGCCAACCTCACTCGTATCCAGAATTATTGGATTCAGTCGTTTACGGTCTGCCGGAAATCAATCGGACTTCTCTTCGAACTGCATCCTTAGTTGCTTGTCCGGGTTGTTATCCGACCTCTATACAGTTGGGTTTTTGGCCTTTGTTAGCAAACGACTTGGTCAAAGCCGATACTCTAATTGCCAACTCCGCCAGCGGCGCCAGCGGCGCCGGTCGCCAGGCTAACATTAACAACCTTCTCAGTGAAATTACGGACAGTTTCAAGGCTTACTCTGTGAATGGCCACCGCCACTTGCCGGAAATTGAGCAGGGCCTTAGGGCAATGCAGCCGAAGGCTGCTTCCGCAGCCAAACTGACATTTGTGCCGCACCTACTGCCGATTATTCGGGGTATCCACTCGACGCTCTACGCCACTCTCGCTGTCAAAGAGGTCGACCTACAAGCACTGTATGAAGAGTTTTATTGTCACGAGCCCTTTGTTGACGTATTGCCAGCGGGTGTTTATCCGCAGACTCGTTCGGTGCGAGGCTCGAACCACTGTCGATTGGCCGTCGCTCAACCCCAGGGCCGGGATACAGTCGTGGTAATGTCGGTTATCGACAACTTGACAAAAGGAGCCTCCGGACAAGCGGTGCAGAATATGAATATTATGTACGGTTTTGAAGAAACGCTTGGCTTAACGCAGCCGGCACTGTTGCCCTGATCCCCGATAGGTCGCTAATTTCGAGTCAATCAATAGTATGTCAGCTGTGCTCACATGAAGTTTTATGCTGAGTTGTCTTCGCTAAAACTTCTGCGATCATTAAAAAATTCTTACTTTAACGATATGTAATATTTTATGGGTAGCGTAACACCTAGTAGGCAGTATGAAGTAAAGGTTGTTGTGCCCCATCGTCCTTGGCGAAGGCCTCTGCTGGCTACTTTTATCTTATTTATGATGATTGCACTTACTTATGGCAGCTTCCTTTATGGTCGTTATCTGGCAGTGGCAGATGTTGGCAAGTTACAGACAATCCGCGATGATTTGTACCGACGCTACGAAGAAGCAGCCGAGGAGGCCGATCAGCTTCAGCAGCAAGTCGCTAATTTATCACTAGCCATCGAAGTCGATCGTCGAGCTAATGAAGGCGTGCGCAGCGAGGTCGTTGAACTGGAAAGCTATATCGCAAAGCTGGAACAGGAAAATATTTTTTATCGTAGTGTAATGGATCCCTATTCCAACAACGAGGGCCTGGTTATTGATCCGCCTACCATTACGCTTCGTGACTCGCTCAGCCCTTATCAGTATAATTTTGCCATCAAACAAGTGGTCGCGCGCCATCGACTCGTTTCCGGTTATCTGCAAGTACAGTTGCTGGGGAAACAAGACGAAAATATAAGGCGTATTCCTTTAAAAGAAATATCAGAATCCATTGATAAAGAAAGAATTAATTTGAAATTCAAATATTTTCAACGAATCAAAGGTGAAATGCTGTTGCCAGCGGGTTTTACACCCGAATATATAGAATTAAAGCTTGTTGCCAAAAGCCCTAAAAAATTATCAATCGAGAAAAAATTCGATTGGTCCGTACAGGAGAACTAAATATGTTCTGGAAAGAAAAAGTATCGGTATCTTCCGCTAAGAGTTCTACGACTCTAGTATCAAAAACCACAACAATTACGGGCGATGTTGATTTCTTCGGCGACCTAATGGTTGAGGGTACTATAAAAGGAAAAATATACAGCGAGGATGGTACGGAGGCTTTTGCGCAGATTATGGAGAAAGGCCTAGTGGAGGGCGAAATTCGAGTCCCCACCCTGGTAATTAACGGGATTATTAACGGCAATGTTTACTCGGACAAGCATATCGAATTAGCGGGTAAGGCGGTTGTCAACGGTGATGTCCACTACAACTTCATCGAAATAGCTAAGGGCGCACAAGTGAATGGTAACCTGGTGTATGTCAGCAAGAGTGGAGGCAAGACGTCTGCGCCTTCCGCTGCCAAAGTGGCGGCGGATAATAAGCCAAAAATATTACCGCCTACTCGATAGTATAGTAACGTTATTAACGCAGGTTCTGCGTTGCCTGCGGCACAGGAGTAAAAGCAAAGTACGATAAACTTCAGCTAATGTTTCCGAAGAGTTGGCGTATCGGGACATTCTTTGGCTCCTGTCTCAATAGTCATCCGTTTGGTTCACGGGCTACCCGCCGGAATCTGAACGAAGAACTTCATCGACCCCAGCTAAGCGTAACCGTCCGCCCCAATTTTTGTGAGATTCCGCTACGATTTTCGGTCCGCAGCCGAACCAGGGCGCTGCTGAGCGGCACCTCGACACTGATATTGGTTGTAATAATCAGCTAAAAAGCTTTCAAAAGCTTTCTCTTGATGGGCTTCCAATTGCGTTTGTTTTGCCAATGAATCTTCGGCCATCCTTTCGTAGTATTGCTGCGTTTTCGGCGATAAAGCGCTTTCCAAAAAATGCTCGCGGTTGCGAATGGCAGCATTCATTGCCCAGCGATAAAAGGTAGTTTTTTGTTCCCGGACTTCGTCTAGAATTCTTGCCGATGGCGTTAGTAGTTGATTCTCTAATTTTAGTTTTTCGTTTTCTAAACACAGGAGATACTTATCGTCGCCGTGGTATTCATCCAACATTGTCGCTATTGGCGTGAGTTGTTCTATTATTTCCTGCCCCCATTGCCGGGCCACTCTTTCCTTGCCTTTATCGTAGAGTGTTAAATCTGGATCTCGGCCTCTGTAGACCATGCGCCGCTGATTTTCCTGCTGTTGTCGATATTCTTCTTCGTCGGAAAACGGACTGTCTTCTAGGAGACAATACATTAAAAATAAGTCGAGAAAGCGAATCTGCGATTCGCTAACGCCAACCGACTCGAAAGGATTTAAGTCGAGACAGCGAACTTCAATGTATTCAATACCCCCGGTGTCGAGTGCATTGAGTGCAGCTTGCCCACTACTGGTAATGTGTTTCGGTCGAATCAAGCCGTAGAACTCGTTTTCGATTTGCAACAGGCAATCGTTAAGCTGCCGATATTCGCGGTTATCGCTGCGTATCCCGACCTTACGATACTCGTCGTATGGTTGAGTGATAGCTTGACAGAGGCTATTGATGTAATCCTCCAGACAATTGTAGGTGACGATCAAGGATTCCTGCGCAGCGCTTTGATAACCCAAATCGCCCATGCGTAGTGAAGTTGCATAGGGCGCGTGTAGACTGTTTTCATCTTCGCCTAAAGGCACGAGCTGATGGCAGCGGTTTTTAACAAAGCTACTACAGACTGCTGGTGCCGCTCCAAACAGATACAGTAATATCCAGAAATTTCGCCGAAAATTACGGATTAAGCCGAGGTAAGACCTGGTTTTGTAATCCATCAACGGCAGTGATGCATTGTCCTCATCTCGTAAAAATTGCCAAAAGACATCGGATGGGGAAAAGTTATAGTGAATGCCGGCAATAACCTGCATGGCGCTACCATAGCGTTGGCCCAGACCTTTTCGATAAATGGTTTTCATTTGGGCAGAGTTGGAAGACCCGTATTTGGCTATCGGGATATCCTGATCGCTGGTAATCATACAGGGCATGCTATTGATCCACAGATACTCCTGTCCGATTTGGTTATAAGTGAATCTGTGCAACTCTTCCAAGATAGCCATTGATTCTGATATTTTCTGCCTGGGAGGCGTAATGAACTCCAACAGAGCTTCACTATAGTCTGTAGTGATTCGTGGATGGGTCAGTGCTGACCCCAATGTTTTCGGATGGGAAGTTTTAGCCAGAAAGCCCTGAGGGGTTATTCTCAGACTCTCTTTTTCCAGACCGCGGGTGATATTGGCCATGTGGCCGACTTGTTTGGATTGTCGTATCCGGCGAAGACGCTGAGATAGTAAATTCATGATAATTCCTGATCACGCCAGAGTGCGTTTTGTTTGGTTATTGCGCTTGCCGCTTGCTCGGCGCACGAGCCACGAGACCAGTGCAAGCAGTAAAGCCAAGCTTCTAAATCAAATTTTTACTGTGGCTTCGGCTGAGGTATTTAGAAGTGCTTTGGTGCAAGGCTTTTCTCAAAGGATATCCCGCGGGGATACAGTGGATACAATAAATTAGTATGATATTTTGAAGAGCTAATTGTTGTTAACCTATGGAATGTGAATTACTTACCTGTGGTTTCACACTTCGGACCTTGCGCTGCATTTAACCTGTCAACTCGATTGTTTCCGGGTTAGTTGATAGTCGAATATTGTCAGTATATGGGTTGTTGTAAGAAAAACAGTTCCCTTAGAAGGCCGTGCTCCTGGTTCGCTGATCATTAGACGCTAACCATTAGTGAATGGCAAGGATCTAAGCGGCTAGGCAATATATTGCAGTAGTAAAATAGAGGAGTCGAGTGAGTCTATTCACTGACCACGCAAAAACCACTTATCGATGGTGGATAGTGAAAATTTTGTCCAGGTTGGGCGTCCGTGATTACATTGACCACTGCGTTCGGTGACCTCCATGTCGCGTAACAGGGCGTTCATTTCCGCCAGACTCAACTGACGGTTAGCTCGCACCGAGCCGTGGCAGGATATAGTTGATAGCAATTGATTAATGTGCTGTTGTATACGTTCACTACTGCCATATTCAATTAGATCTGACAGCACATCTCGAATCAATTGCTCGACATTGGCTTTGTTGAAAATTACCGGTATCTGGCGGATCAATAGACTTTCTGGACCAGCGGATTCAACTAAAAAGCCGAGACTTGTAAAAATATCCCTTTGACTTTCTGCGCAAGCCATCTCTTTTTCACTAATGGCCAGAGTTATAGGCACTAGTAGCGGTTGCGATTGAGTATTCTGATGAGCAAAATTCTCTTTGAGGCGCTCATAAGTTATGCGCTCGTGGGCGGCATGGATGTCGACAACGATCAAGCCGTCGCTGTTTTCTGCCAACAGATAAATACCCTTTAGTTGCGCGATGGCGTAGCCCAGTGGAGGAATTTCCTCCACGCTGGAGGACTGAGGTGTGGAAGATTGGTAAAACGCCAGAGTCTCTGCGACCTGGGTTCGCGATTCACCATAATTATTCTCATAACTACGGTTAATTTTTGGTGAAGTTATTTCCGAGGCCTCATTAGGCTGAATTCGGAGCGGTATAGCTGTCTGCTTTTTCAGCGATGAGTCGACGTTTGAATCCGTCGCTGTCGATAGTTCAGAAGGCACCACGGATTGGAGTAATTGATCTTGAGGCCGAACATCTGCCAATGCATGGTGAAGACTGCTATAAATAAAATCGTGTACGCTGCGGTGATCGCGAAACCTCACTTCGTGCTTGGTAGGGTGCACATTGACATCCACCATGGCTGGCGCCAGTTCCAAATATAGAACAAACGCTGGATGGCGACCGTGATAAAGTACATCGCTATAAGCTTTGCGTACCGCATGACTGACCAGTCGATCCTTGATTGCCCGACCATTGACGTAAAAGTGTTGCAGATCTGCCTGGCTGCGGGAAAACGTTGGCAACGCTACCCAACCCGAGAGTCTGAGTCCGTGGCGTTCGATGTCAATGGTTAAGGCATTCTCCATAAAACTCGGCCCACAGATCTGGGCCACTCGGCGGTTTTTTTCCGTTGCATTGTCCGCTGTGCGAAAGTTATGAATGGTTCGCCGGTTATGCCGCAGCTCAAAGCTAACCGCGAAATGTGACAGAGCCAGTTGTTTGAATGCATCGTCAATGCGATTGAATTCGGTTTTTTCCGTGCGTAGAAATTTCCGACGCGCAGGTGTATTGAAAAATAAATCTCTGACTTCAACGGTGGTTCCCTTGGGGTGAGATATCGGAGACAGCTCGGCGACCATTTCGCGACCCTCAACTTTGGCTAGCCATCCACTGTGATCATCTTGGCAATTGCTGCTCAAAGCCAAGCGGGAAACTGCACTAACACTGGCGAGCGCCTCGCCGCGAAATCCCAATGTGGCGACGGTTTCCAGATCGTCCAGATTTTTTATTTTACTGGTAGCATGTCGGGCGAGCGCTAGAGCTAGCTCGTCTTTCTCGATGCCTCCGCCATTATCGCGGATACGAATTAGTTTAATGCCACCTTGTTCGATATCGACCTCAATGCGACTAGCGCCGGCATCCAGGCTGTTTTCCAAGATTTCTTTCACCACGGAAGCGGGGCGTTCTACCACTTCTCCGGCTGCGATTTGATTGGTGAGGCGAGGGCTAAGTTGTTGAATCTGAGGCATGGGTTATAAACGTAAGATAAGCGAGAAAAACTGATAGCTGGGCAGAAAATACTACCTTAACACCCAATAGTAATGTACCCAACATGATTCCTCTGATTAGCAACCCCTATTACAGCTATGCCTTTCCGACTAATCATCGCTTTCCCATGGAGAAGTTCGGTTTACTAGTTGACTATTGTCGATATCGAGGCTGGCTGCGCGATAGCAACCTGTTTCGGCCGGGCAAAGCAAAATTGGAGTTGCTTTTGCAAGGCCACTGTCCCGATTATCTACAGCGCTTTATTGGAAATCAGCAAAGCCAAAAGGAAGTTCGACGCATGGGTCTGCCCTGGAGCGATGCTCTGTTAAAGCGAACATTGATTTCCCCTAACGGCACCTTTTTAACTTGCCAAATGGCATTAAAATACGGCGTCGCGTGCCACCTTGCCGGTGGCACGCATCATGCGCACTACGACTTCGCATCGGGCTTCTGTATTCTCAACGATCTGGCGGTGAGCGCTAAAGCTCTGTTAGCTCAACAAAAAGTCAAACGGTTAGTCATTTTTGATTGTGACGTCCACCAGGGAGACGGTACCGCGCGTATTCTGGCCGACGAGCCCCGAGCTTTCACTTGCTCCGTTCACTGTGCAAAAAATTTTCCCGCTCGAAAGGCTACCAGTGATCTCGATGTAGAGGTTCACCAGGATATTAGCGATCAGGCTTATCTCGATACGATTGAAAAAGCGCTGCAAAAATCGATGGATTATCAGAAACCGGACCTGTTGATTTACGATGCCGGCGTCGACATATTCGGTGGTGATCCACTGGGTTTATTATCACTTTCGCAACAGACTATCTTCGAAAGAGACCGGCAGGTATTACAGTATGCGCATCGTCGTGGTATTGCAGTAGCAACGGTGATCGGTGGCGGTTATGACGATGATAGAAAAGCCCTGGCTCAGCGGCATGGTTTGGTTGTTGAGGCCGCTTTTGCTGTCTTTGGTGATCGTATTTAGAGCTTTTTTATGCGGTCGAAGACAGAACACCACGGGTTTGCCCGTGGTTGAATGAGCCTGGAGGCGGTATTATGCTGAAATGGAAGTTAAATTGTCAGCGCATGGTGCTTATCGTCTTCAGTATCCTATTGTTTGGGTTTGTAAATACCGCCGTAGGATCCTGAAGCCTGGCGTCCGTGAGCATACTCATAAGTTATTACTGGGGCTGCTAAGAAGTTTGCCTGGCGTAGAGCTTGAAGCGATTGGCTTTGATGGTGATCATTTGCACATGGTTTTAGAAATACCACCAAAGTATGCAATCGCAGATGTAATGGGTCAATTAAAAAGCCAATCAGCGTCCCGGTTAAGGAAGAAATTTAAATGGCTTAGCAAAGTCTACTGGAAAGAAAATGTTGTTTGGTCGCCAGGTTACTTCGTTAGCAGCGTAGGCGTAGATGAAAAGACAATCAAAAACTATGTGGAGCATCAAGGACGCCAAGATTCAGGTCAGCTCCGAATGGAGCTGTAATATCGCGTAGCGATGGCGAAGCCATAGAACCCCGGCTTTAGCCGGGGGAATCTATCGGCATGTGTTTCTCGGCAATGATATCGTGTGCCCGAGGCAAGTGATTACTAACTTAGCGTTGAAATAGACGAGTGGTTATCTGTGTGGAAATGTTGTCGACGAATCTGATGGCAGCCCGCTTAGTCGATGTATTCAAAAACTCTTACCACTTCCTTTACGCCTCTGGTATTGCTCACCAGGTTAGCTGCCAGGTTAGCCACTT
>JBLIHY010000012.1:0-34130 GCA_047634655.1 Cellvibrionaceae bacterium | reverse complement strand
TTACGACTTACCGGTTGTTGCCATCAATAAACCAAGGAGTTCCGCTATCGATGATGATGTTAGTGAGGATGGCGAGAGCGAAGCCGAATCAGAATAGGCCGCTCGTTGATATCTATGTCAAGTTGTGAGTGTTCTATAGTTTGCTCTTGTGAATGAATATGCCCATATCGCTCATTGTTGGTTTGGGTAACCCCGGGGCCGAGTATCACGGCACCCGCCACAATGTCGGCGCCGACTTTACTGAGGCGCTCGCCCGGCGACAGGGCGTTAGATTAATGGCAGAAAGTAAGTTCCACGGTCTTTGCGGGCGTATTCTTCTGAACGATCGGCCAATAAGACTACTTATACCTACAACTTTTATGAATCTCAGCGGTAGAGCAGTCGCGGCTATGGCTGATTTCTACAAAATTTCCCCAGACTCCATTCTGGTTGTGCACGATGAGTTAGACCTCTCATCGGACACTGTGCGATTGAAAATTGGCGGTGGCCACGGCGGCCACAATGGTCTGCGCGACATTATCAAATCGCTGAATAATAAAAATTTTCCTCGATTGCGCATCGGTATTGATCATCCAGGTAATGCTAATCGGGTTAGTGCTTATGTGCTAAGTAAACCCTCTATTGATCAGCGCGCGAGCATCGATTGTGGTACTTCTCGAGCCTTTGATATTTTGCCCCAGTTAACCAGTGGGGAATGGGATCAGGCAATGAAAACATTGCATACCCAATAAAGCCTGTTAATTCAATTAAGATAGTTCGCTTATCACGTCGCTGTGGTCTTTTGGTTGCTGGGACGATATTTTTAGCTGCCAGCTCACTAAATAAATAGCGATCGTTGCGCACGGATCCTTGCGTGTTCTAATAAATTCAGCATGCATTTATGCTTAAATTAACTGTGTCGAGGTCAAATGAAATGTCTGTAGACATTACGCTAAAAAAGAGAACCAATTATGGGTTTTAAGTGCGGCATTGTGGGTTTGCCCAATGTCGGCAAGTCCACACTTTTCAATGCCTTGACCAAGGCGGGTATCGATGCCGAAAACTTCCCTTTCTGCACCATCGAACCCAACACGGGTATCGTCCCTGTGCCAGATACACGGTTATACCAACTGGCATCACTGGTAAACCCCGAGTGCGTAGTGCCGACAACCATGGAGTTCGTCGATATCGCTGGGTTAGTCGCTGGCGCCTCCAAAGGCGAGGGCCTGGGTAATAAATTTCTGGCTACTATTCGCGAAACTGATGCGATCGCTCATGTGGTCCGTTGTTTTGATGACGCTAACGTGATTCATGTGGCCGGCCATATTAATCCCCTGAGTGATATTGAAACTATCAACACGGAACTAGCCCTTGCTGACCTGGAATCAGTGGAAAAATCTCTACAGCGTTATTCACGCGCTGCTAAAAGTGGAGATAAACACGCCGTTGCCATGCGCGCGTTACTCGAAAATATAAGTCCTCATCTCAATGAAGCCAAGCCACTACGGTCACTTGGTTTGGATTCCGAGGAACGCTTGCTGTTGCGTGAAATCAGCCCGCTCACTCTTAAACCGACGATGTACATTGCCAACGTTGATGAAGATGGCTTCGAAAACAATCCTCACCTAGATCGAGTTAAGGCTGTTGCCGAATCCGAGGGCGCCACAGTCGTTGCCATCTGCAATAAAATAGAATCTGAAATTGCCGAATTAGAAGACGATGAAAAACAGGAGTTTCTAGCGGATTTAGGGATGGAAGAGCCCAGCTTACACCGAGTGATTCGCGCCGGTTATGATCTTTTAGATCTGCATACCTATTTCACCGCCGGCCCTAAAGAAGTCCGAGCTTGGACAGTTCCTGTTGGCGCCAGTGCTCCACAAGCTGCCGGCAGAATTCACACGGATTTTGAAAAAGGATTTATTCGAGCAGAGGTCGTCAGTTTTGAAGATTACATCACCGCTCAAGGCGAGGCTGGTGCCAAGGAGATGGGTAACTGGCGCCTGGAAGGTAGAGACTATATGGTCCAGGATGGCGACATTATTCACTTCCGTTTTAATGTCTAAGACAGCAACTGTAAAATTGCTAAATGAGTCTTTCACAGCTTCGATTAAGCCATCGTATTTCCCGATGATCTACCGCTGATGACTTAACAATATCCCCGATTAATTCATCCACGAGTTAATTGCCGGACGAAAACAAAAGTTCGATTTTTATCTTTTATTTTCAATTGCTTAAATAATTAAAGATGGCAGTTTTTGCCCGTGCTGTAGGAATCTCTGAATTGACCAGAGATTCTCTAAGATGTACCTCATCATCAATTATGACTTGCTTAATACAAATAGACTGTTTACTCTATTTTTTCAAGAATATATGGTTGTTAAAGTAATTATAAGTACAAGTAAGTTTTAATAAATTAATTGCAAAATTGAATCGCTACCATTAAATAAAAAGATAAATAAAAAGGTTTTTCCAGGTACTGTTCTACCAAGTCTAATCTACCAAGCCCAAAATCGGTCGTCCGCGGTGAAACAGTTCCAAGTAAAATAATTTTTATCAACGGTCATCGATTGGAAGTCACCTTGAATAGCCGTTGCCTCGATCCCGAATGCCGGGTTACCACTCAACGATTTAGTAAGGTTGATTAAGGAAAGTAATTGTGAAAAAAATATTCAAAAGCTACTTTTTTCCATGTCTATACCTTCTGGTTTTTCTGGGTTTCAGGGTAGAAGAGGCGGCTAGCGACTCCATTGTCGATGTCTGTTCTGCAGGCGAGATCAGTATCTGTAACTTATCACCAGAAGAACAACTACAAGCGGTTTCTCCGGTGGCTAGTCAGACCATGATCATGCATTTTGTCGCCCAACAAAATTTATCGAATGTTCGAGAGCAAATGCAGGACAGACGTTCCGATGATCCCAATTTCAGAGGTGGCTCACCTCCGAAAGATAATTTAGATTCGGCAAGTGCGCCCAATAGTGGTGATTCCGATAAGGAACAGAGCTTCAGCTTTGCCACCGATGTTGGTGATGACTCCGCCAATGCCAGCTTCTTTTTCAACGCAACTTATAGCAATAGCGAGCAGAACGACCAAACAAAAAACATTGGTTTTGACTCCTCTGGCTACGACATCATGGAGGGTGCCGATTACTTACCGTCGGAGACCTTGGTGCTCGGCGCTGCTATAGATGTTGGTGATGACTCCGCGAATGCCAGCTTCTTTTTCAACGCAACTTATAGCAATAGCGAGCAGAACGATCAAACAAAAAACATTGGTTTTGACTCCTCTGGCTACGACATCATGGTGGGTGCCGATTACTTACTGTCGGAGACCTTGGTGCTCGGCGCTGCTATAAGTGCCTCCGAAGAGAATACAGACTTCAACGGCAATCTAGGTGGCCAGGATATATCCCTGGTTACCCTCTCAGCTTTCGTCAATGTCTACCTGTCCGAAAACCTCTATCTCGATGGATTGGTGGCTTATTCTGATGGAGAATTAAAAGGTGAACGCGATACTCCGTATGACGGTATTGAAACAATTGCCGAAAGCGATACCGATATTTCAATAATTTCTGCTGCTACCACCTTGGGTTATGACTGGGTCACTGCAGAGTGGCAATTCAGCAGTTTTGGCCGTCTGGAGTATACTGAGAACACGGTGGATGCTTATTCTGAATTTGTGAATGATTTTAATGCAGGTCGTGGCCTGATCGTCGAGAAGCAAGACGGTGTCGGTTTTCTGGAAACAGCAGTTGGCAGCAGTGTCAGTCGTATTGCCAGTCTTAGCAATGGAGTTCTTGTTACCACTGTCGATCTGGAATGGGTTTATCGGCATGACGGCGATTCATCTTCAGTGAACGCGGTTATTGAGGCGATTTCCGATAGATCGTTTGAAATCGAAGGTGGCAAGATTGAGAGCGATTATTTTAATGCGGGGCTGTCGTTATCAGCTACCTATGCCAACGGTCTTTCCGCTTTTTTGAGTATGCAAGCGCTCCTGGGTGATAGTGAATTTAGTCGACAGGCTTATACTGCTGGCATGCGTTGGGATTTCTAATCGATCTTTTCCACTAGATTAGCCGGTTCTATCATTAGTTAAGGAATCTTTGACCAATTCAGAGATTTCTGCAGTGTATAGCAGTGCTGACATTTTCAATTAACGTTAAGCAATTGAAAATGTGAGAAAAATAAATAAGCTTCAGAGATAAGATTTGTGAATGCGCATTTTAGTAAAATCGACTATCGTCGCTTCTGGCTAAAATCGGTCAGGCGATTACTTTTATCGTTAGTCGTCTTGTCGCTGCTATCTTCCTGTAGTGGTGCCTTGATACCCGTGGCCTTAAGCCTGGGTAAAAGCCTATTGCTGGCCTCTACCAACAACTACTCTTCGGACTATGCAGAGTCAATAGACGCCATGTTGTCCCTGCTTCTCAGTCCCAAACCAAAAGATGACAACTTGGTCGACCGGCCTTCATCGAGAAGCAGTGATGGCGCCTCAGAGATGAGAAGTGATTCCGCCGGATCCCTGCAGCTGGATGTCGCTTTGCTGAAAGACGGCTCGCCCCCGGTGGTCATCGAAGATGGTGCAGTGCTCTACGATGCCGGTGAAAAGCTTCTGGACAGCGATCGCATCAAGATTGTTTTTGGCACCAATCAACCCTGTTACGTCTATGTCGTCGGCATTGATGCTACGGGTTGGGTCACTCCGGTTTTCCCCAGTTCCGAATCTTTTTTTCTGAACCCTATTTCTGCACACCAACCGATACAGATCCCCGAAGGTAGCCGCTGGTATGCGCTCGATCAGTATCGCGGTGTCGAAACTTTCTACTTTATGGCCTCTCGTGTCCGCCGCCCGGATATTGAAAAACTGCTGGCAGAATTCAGCGCAAAAGTACGTCCGCCGATGGAGCAATACCAGCCAGTGGAAAATCCTACTATAGCCTCTCGTGGAATAGTCGCCATCGACGTTGGCAAGCCCGCCCGCGTTCAAAATCAGAAAGGTCAGACACACAATATTGCCCCGCCATCTTTCATAGCGGGAGTTGATGGCATCGACCTAGTGGTAACTCGCTGGTTTTATCATAAATAACATCGAAAGCAAGCATAAATCGGCAAGAAAAAAGGCGTCGAAAAAACGAACTGGAATCAGTGCTTGTCTTTGATTGATACGGTTAAATATTTAACGAATATACTAAGTGATATGAGGTTTCTTTAATGACAACATCTAAAAAAATTGGGGTATCGGTTGCCGTGCTGGCAGTTGTGATTGCGGTAGCAATAGCAGCGTTTTTTCTGATTAGCAATAACCGAATAACGGATGAAGAGCTTAAACAGATTGTCAGGGAATCGATCGAAACCGTCGGTTCAGAGATCACGGGTACAGCGGTGAGTTTGCGAACAATCGATTCCAATATATCCGAGGGCAGCGGAGTAATCACTGCACTCGAAGTTGCTAACCCGGATGGGTTTAACAGCGACTATTTACTTAAATGGGATATCGTATCCTTTCAATTTGATCCGGAATCGCTAGACGAGGATGTCATCCTCATCAAAGAGCTTGTTATCGGCGGTATCAACGTTAACTTTGAAGTTGATCTTGTCGACAAAGACAAGCTCACCCAAAATCTAATTAGCAACCTTGAATTTGTAACAAATCCTACGGATGGTTTTGATTTTGGTCAGTATTTTACCCAGAAAAATATAGATGGCGTACTCGAGAATTTGGCTGCTAGAAAAGGCAGTGTTGCCAACGCTGCTGGTGTTCGACTGGCCGTCGAACGTATTCTGTTCTCCGAGGGTTCGGTTAACCTGATAGTCGCACAGGGTGCCAGCTATCCACTCGAGCTATCATCTTTTGAGAGTGATGCCGCCAATCGCTCGGCCGGTTTAACACCACAAGCGCTGGGTATTACTATCGTCGAAACCCTACTTAAGAGAGTTAAATCAGACGATGGCGTCGAGAATTATCTTAAAAATATAGTGATAAGAAATCTGGGCGGTAGCAACAATGGCGGTGCGGCGACAGAACCGGGGTCAAATTTTGGAAAAGTCTTGGGGAAAGCCCTGGAAGGCTTTATCGCAGATAAAATTCTCGGAAACCGAGGTGTCGAACCAATGGAAGGCGAGGAAGAACCAGGACAAGAACGGCCAATAGAGCAAGAACAGGAACAAGAGACAGAACAGCAATAAACCGTGGTGGTATCGTTGTAAAAGACTGACGATTAATGACAAAAAAACAAGCGCATACTCATCATCAGCGTACTCATTGCTGTGGTTTACTTTGTCACGCTGGGCATGGGCCTTTCTCAAGATGGTGGTACAGCCAAATTAGAGGATGCCACCCCCGCCAGCTGGACGAAAGGGATGGGTACACTGATGTCGCCTTTCGCACGGCGTGTGGATTTATCCAATGTGCGGTGTTTTGGTAATACAGTGTCCTCATTTTTTACGCTTAATCCCACAAGATCTTGTAGCATAACTTTTAGTAAGTCGTCAGGGTTGACGGGCGATGAGGACTTTTGGAAAACCGAGGTCGAGGCGCGATCTTCGGTAAATAATAAAGCCGATATTCCAATTTACACCAAATCAAAATTTACCGACCAGGCGATGAAAGATTCACCTCCCGGTAGCGATTGTCGAACCACTAAACCGTCGGGGGCTTTGGTTAGAGATTGATTACTCTGCTGCGGATCAAGGTCGTATTGCTTATAATTGTTGGTTGCCTTCACAAGACGCCGCTTCGTCATCGTTCACAATGTTGGAGAAAGGCGGCGTTATGAAGCTTTCTTGTATGGGATGTAGCAGTCAACGGGGTATAGCGGTGAGATTAAATTAAGTGCTAGTTTCTCCTCTCTTCCAGTCTCTCTGGATCGGCATAAAATACAAGAGGTGAGTATTCAAATGTATTGCACATAAAACAATCTGCTGCGCAGTAACTTTTGTGTCTATATTGTTTTTTTGCATTACCGAATTCCGAGCTAATAAATTAAAATCGGCAGTTCCATCACTCGTCCTCCAATTTTTTAAACTTACTAAACTGGGCCTAACGAGCTAAATTTTGATGAAGTCACTGTTTCATAAATTGCCTTTTGCGCCAGTAGTATCAGTACTGATATTGCCATTATTATTAGTCAGTAGTTTTTCACTATCTAATGCGATACCTTCCGACTCACTCTCCGATGCCGATAAGGCCGAAGCTCTGTTTATCGTCGACTGTCTGCTACCTGGAAAGATTAAGAGGCTCGGTCGCAAGTTTACCTATGTGGCCGCCAGGCGGCCAATCAAAACCTCGGCCTCGGACTGTGAAATTAGAGGTGGCGAATACGTTGCCTTTGATCGCAGCGATTACCGAACGGCTCTGAAAATATGGTTGCCGCAGGCAAAGCTGGGAGATTCAGAGGCTCAGACCTATGTGGGTGAAATCTACGAAAAAGGCCTGGGTGTTAAACCCAACTATGAGTTGGCTGCCGAGTGGTATCGACTCGCCGCCGAACAGGATCATTCTCCTGCACAGATCAATCTCGGTTATTTATACGAAAAAGGCCTCGGCGTTCCAGAGGATCATCAGCAAGCATTAAACTGGTATCGGAAAGCCTCGGGTCTGCCGGGAGCGGTAACCCTGGATCGGGGCAGCATACCTTTTGGTTTCGATCCCAGTGAAAGCCAAATCCCGTTAGAGAGCACACTGCCTTCGGTCTCTCCGCTGCCGGTGCAAAATCAGCAAGTCACTGGCGATCAGAAAAATGAAGAAATTACTCGTTTGCAACGTGAGTTGGCAAAGCGAGAGGCGGAACTGGCGGACCAACAACAACAAAGACAGAAATTTAGCAAAGCACAAACGGAAGAGCTCACGCTTCTGCAGAGACAACTGGCGCAGAGAGAGTTCGAGCTGAGTCGCGAAGAGCGAGAGCGGCAAGCAATCAGCGAGAAAAAAAACGCAGAGCTGGCTCGCTTAAAAGCGCAACTGGCGCAACGGGAAGCCGATTTAAACCGGCAAAAGCAAAATCAGCAGGCAGTTACTACTGAACAAAGCGATGAGCTCGTTCGCCTGCAGCAAGAATTAGCTCAGCGAGAGCAAGATCTGGCGCGACGTGAGCAAGAGCGGCAGAGTGCTAATGAGGCGCAGAATGAAGAGCTCGCTCGTTTGCAAAAACAGTTGGCACAACGAGAAGCCGATCTGGCAAGTCAAGCGGAAGATCTCAAAATCGCTAACCGGACACAAGGCGAAGAACTCGCTCGTTTGCAAACGCAGCTAGCGCAACGAGAAGCCGATCTGTTGCGTCAACAAGAAAGTCGACAAAAAGCTGACGATGCGCAAAATCAAGAACTGACGCGTTTACAGAATGAATTGTCTGAGCGAGAAGCGGAACTTAAACGGCTTCAAGCGCAGATCGAAAGTCAGCAAGCGGGCCAATTATCATCGATGATTGAGGGTCCCATCATTGAAATCATAGACCCTCCTCTGGGAACTCAGGGAACGCGAGGATTTGAGGTGGTCGAAGTGTCGTCCTCTGTACGCCAGAAAGATATTATTGGCAAGCTGGCGAATCCAGCCAATTTACTCTCCCTTACGGTCAACGACCGCAAAGAAGTGGTGGATGAAAATGGCTTGTTTAGCGCCTCTATCACCTTGAGAGACGCCCGCACACCGATTAAAATCGTGGCGATTAACAAGCAAGGGAAGCGCAGAAGCATTGAGTTTCAACTAAAGCCCGATGAATTTGAGGCGGCCGAAGAGGTAGTAGAGCCAGCCCTGAACTTTGGCAAATATCACGCTTTATTGATCGGCAACCAGCAATACTCCGAGTGGCCCAATTTGGAAACCCCCGTCAATGATGTCCAGGTGGCTGCAAAAATCCTTGAGGAACAGTATGGATTCGAGACCAAAGTGATGATCAATGCGACACGCTTTGACATATTACAAGCGCTTAATGAATACCGAAAACAGCTCACGGAAAATGATAATTTTTTAATTTATTACGCGGGCCACGGTCACTACGAAGAAGTGATCAAACGTGGATACTGGGTGCCGGTCGACGGCAACACCGATAGCAATGTTAACTGGGTGCCAACTTTTGCGATTACGGATGCGCTTGGTGCGATGTCAGCTAAACACATCTTGGTCATATCCGACTCCTGTTATTCTGGTGCACTGACGCGCTCTGGGGTAGCCGCTCGACTGGAAGCGGGAAGAACAGCGGAAGCGGAAGCGCATCGCTTGAAAGTAATAGCCGAGAAGTCGTCGCGTACCGTCCTCGCTTCAGGCGATTTACAGCCGGTTCTCGATATTGGCAGCGATAATCACTCGCTATTTGCCAAGGCCTTTCTCGATGTCCTTCGTGAGAACACTGAAATTATCGAGGGGATGAGTATATGGCTGGAGCTGAGAGCACTGGTGCTGTACGCAGCCGCGGGTGCCAATTTAGAGCAAAATCCACAGTATGCCCCTCTCAAATATTCCGGTCACGGCGGCGGCGATTTTCTGTTTGTTCCCACCTCGCTACAACAATAGAAATAAAATCTGTAGTTGATTTGAAATTCTGACTTTTGCACTTCAGCTGGCTTGCTATAGGTACGACAACTATCTCTCCTGTTGAGCTGACGTTTTAGACACTTAGTAAAAAAACTTAATCGCTATAAGTAGGAGAGATTTTTTGAACAATCAATTTCCCAAAGTTATCGTCGACAGTCCTTCTCTTCCTTTTAGATCAGAGACTGCGCATATTGTTAATATATTTACCCCCGAGGATATTGAAAACTTAACAAAGGGCGATAATTTACATTGTCGAATCTTTGACCTCGACCTACTTGATTTGCTTGAAGACTTCCCAGTCATTATAAACTCGCATCTCGACCTATCAGAACATAAGCCGATCAAGCACAGTTCCGGGTTGGCCATTGAGGTATCTAACAAGTTAGATATTGAACACGCTAAGCGACATTTTCCCGACTTACTCATTGCCAAAAGTTACGAAGCGCCCGGTGTTGCAAAAGAATGTTCAGCATTAGTATTGTTTCAGTTATTGGCTAAACAGAACCTTCCTTACTCTATTCACGCCTGTACCGGCTATCAGCTATTCCAATCCTATTTATTAATGGGAGTTCACGGTGTTGTTCTTTCTACCCGTTTCCTACAGGATGATGATAAATCAACGATCCGTTTTCCGCTTAACAATATAGAATCTGTAAGGCTGCATATCCAAGGCGGCCCGCCAAAAGCGCAGCCCTACCGCGAGCTTTTGCGTAGACAGGGAACGCTAGAATTTTTACGGGAAACCTATCGGGCTGGTCTCTGGGAGTCGGAACTGCAGCCAAAAAATAAAGATAGCGTCGAACGAAAAATCCAACGTTATTTGGATATAGCTAAATCTAAGAATATCTGCAATATAAAGCCATATTTTTACGAAGGATCTCCGGCGGCACAGGCATTTCATGCGCGACTGCCTTTAGTTAAAGGACCTATGTCCGGTATATGCGTCAGCGCAGATTTTGCCAAGGCAGTTTACGATGCTGGTGGCTTTCCCTTTTTGGCCTTGGCGAGCCTAAGTAATGAAGATGTAGAAATTGTTGTTGCAAAAACGGCCGAGAAAAAAATTCCCTTTGGTGTAGGCATCGTTGCCGTATCATTATCAGATGAAAATTTTGAGCGACAAATTCAAAGTTTTGAGAGGCACAGACCATCAATTGTTTTAATAGGAACGCCCCAGTTAAATCATATTCAACGCGCACTTAAAACGGATCTCAATATAGCTGTACACGCACCAAATTTGCCTATGTTTAAATCTTTATACAGCATGGGCATTCGATGTTTTGTCATCGAAGGCGGCGATGCTGGCGGTCATATATCCAATATCGGTTCTTTAACTGTTTGGCAAAGCATTCTTTCTTACATAGTAGAACAGGATATTCAAAATGAAGTTCACTTGGTTTTTGCCGGCGGTATTAGAGATGCGAGCGCAAAAGATTTAATCACGGCCCTTATTAATTTCTATGGTCTTGAAAATTCAGTAAAAGTATCGCTGCAAATGGGCTCTGCTTATTTATCTACTGAAGAGGCTGTTGAATTTACTCCCTTGTCACCAGGATATCAGCAGCAATTAATTGATGTCGATGACACCTACGTTACCGGCGAGAGTATGGGTCGCCAGGTACGTCAGTTGATAACGCCCGAGTCGGAAGAAATTGTAGAAAAAGAGTGGAGTATCTATAACTCTGCCATGCCCCACGAAGAGAAAAAGGTCGAATATGCGAAGTTGTATCAGGGGGGATTAAAGAAAGCGATTAATACTCAGGGATATGCAGACAACGCAAGTTATATGGCCGGTTCGGTAAGTGCGTTAATTAACAAGCGAATAAATATAAAACAATTACATGATGATTTGACAGATCCTGCTCCAGAGGTGACGAAATTAAAAGAGAGCGCGCCCATTGCTATCGTTGGCATTGGCGTAAAATTACCCGGTGCAGAGTCTGTCGAGGAACATTTCTACAATACTTTTCATCAGCGATGTTTTATTACCGATATGCCCGATGGACATTTTGACCGCGATCTTTATCTCAGTGAAGATAAAGCCGAGGAACTTAAATCTTACACTTCTCTGGGAGCATTTTTAGGTGAGCTAGATAATGATTTCAGTAAATATCGCATTCCGCCAGTTATAGCCAAGCAACTTTCCCGTGGACAGCGAATGGCGCTGGAAGTCTCGAATAAAGCGTTAATCGATGCAGGTTTCTTTGAAAAGCCCTTTCTAAAAGAACGCACAGCCGTTGTTATCGGAACTAAAGAAACGACTTCAAAATCTTTAGATAAAATTAATTGGCCGGAAATCAAGTCAAGAATTATTAAGTTTTCGCAAGAGGCGTCTATTGATATCGATGAAATTCTCGAAAAATACGAGCAGAAATACATCAGTGGAGAGATAACAGAAGACACTCTGCCTGGGGAACTTGGCAACATCATAGCCGCGCGTGTTGCCAGCGTATTTAATTTTAAAGGGCTTACACAAACCATTGATGCCGCCTGCGCCTCCTCATTGGCAGCGGTCTCCCAAGCGATGTCGCTGCTACAAAACAATACCTATGATGTTGTTCTGGCCGGAGGGCTGGAGCAACGCATGAACAGAGATGATTATATAAAATTTGCTCGCATTGGAGCGCTGTCCGGTAAGGGCTGTTTCCCTTTTGATAGCGCTGCCGATGGTTTTGTAAAAGGCGAGGGCAGTGTTATTTACGTGCTTAAACGCTATGAAGATGCGCTTAAGTTTGGAGATAAAATCTACGGTGTTCTTGAAGGCTGGGGTTCTTCTTCCGATGGCGCCGGTAAAGCCATCGCAGCACCGGATAAAAATGGCCAGATCTTGGCCATGCGTAGGGCCTATGAAAGTACTAATATCTCACCTTCCTCCATCGATTTTATCGAGTGTCATGCAACAGCAACCAATGTTGGTGATCAGGTAGAAATTGAATCTATCAGCGATTTTTTTACCCAAAACAATATTACGAAAGGACCTGCTTTAGGTGCCAGTAAAGCAATGGTTGGACACCTGCGTTGTGGCGCCGGTGCAGTTGGGCTGCTACAGAGTCTATTTGTCATAAATACGCGATACATCCCCGGAATAATTAACTTTCGAAGTCCTTCTTTCGAAAGTAATATCGAATTCGACATTCCTCACAAGCCTAAAAAAATCGCCCATAACAATAAAATACACTGTTCGGTTTCCTCTTTTGGGTTTGGGGGCACCAACTACCACATGCTGCTGTCGTCCGCGGACGAAAATGCCCGCCATTCACTACTCAAGGAAAGCGATACTGAGATGCCCGATTACCATTTCTCGGGAGATTTGGCCTGGGTGTGTCCAGGTCAGGGTGCTCAATACGAAGGCATGCTGGCGGAATACAAGACACAAAAGGATTTCTTGGTACTGAGTGAAAAAGTTAAAAAAATATTTAGTGAATACTCAGATATAGATTTGATCAAACTATTAACCGAGTTAGATAGAGAACAATCAGACAAAAATTCTGAGTTATTGCGGTCTACGGAAGTTTCTCAACCGGCCATTTTTTTGGCGTCCGTAGTAATGGGGGATGGACTTGTCAAACTGGGCATCGAGCCTGATCTTTATATCGGACATTCTCTCGGAGAATACTCTGCACTGTATTTGTCGGGAGTGTTAAGTTTTGACGATGCATTCCGCATGGTGTGTATACGAGGCAAGTTGATGTCAGCTTCGGCGTGTGAAGACCCCGGGGCTATGATTGCGATCATGGGCGACGAGCGCGTAGCTGAGAGGTTAATTGCGCAGACAGAACGCTACGCGGCTTGCGCTAATCTCAATTCATACAACCAAACTGTAATTTCTTGCTCGCAAGACGCCACTCAAGATATTTTAAAAACAGCGTCTAATTCTAACATTAGAGCAACTGTCTTAAACGTTGCGAGAGGCTTTCACTCAGAGTTAGTCAGCGATTGCATAGATGAGATGCGAATGGCTTTGGAAACCTGTCGTTTTTATTATCCCAAAGCACTCGTCACCTCCAATATTAGAAATCAGGCGCATCCGTACATTGTCGACAGTGCTCTGCAAAAAATGAGTTCTCAGCATAGACAGCAGTCTATTGATCTACTGGCCCTGCAGATCAATCATCCGGTACATTTTATAAATCAAATTCAGGCGGCATACCAGTCCGGAATACGTCGATTTGTTGAAGTTGGTCCGAAAGATATCTTGTGTCGACTGATCGAACAAATACAACAGGGAAAATTTTTACAAACAGTTGCACTAAATAAAGGTGGAAAAACCCTGGTTGATTTTGAGTCTCTCCACGATCTTCTCGTTCAGCCTCTCGGAATAAAACGAACTCCGTTACCAAAATCAGATAGCAACACGAACACCAAAAAACGTAAAAAGGTAATGGCTGTTAAGAAACGTTCGATCATCGATGAAGTTCGCAGTGTAGTTGCTGATGTTTCTGGTTATGAAGTTGGTACCTTTGAAGATAGTGCGGAATTTGAGCGCGATCTGGGCATTGATACGCTCAAAATATTTGAAATTATTTCCAAGCTTAGAGGTACAGTTTTACCAGAAGAGATAAACGATTTTCAAAAACTTAATAGTGTCGCCAATATTTATAAGGCGAGAGATGAATCCCTGGATGTAACGATAACAAGCATCGAAGAGGAAAAAGCATCACCCCTAGATACTATTAGAGAGGTAGTAGCCTCTATATCGGGCTACGATCTGGATACTCTTGAAAATGAAGCAGAATTTGAACGCGATCTAGGTATTGACACCCTCAAGATATTTGAAATTATTTCCAAGCTCAGGGGCACAATTTTGCCGGAGGAGATAAGCGATTTTCAAAAACTTAATAGTGTCGCCAATATTTATAAGGCGAGAGATAAATCCCTGGATGTAACGACAATAAGCCTCGAAGAGGAAAAAGTATCACCCCTCGATACTATTAGAGAGGTAGTAGCCTATATATCAGGCTACGATCTGGATACTCTTGAAAATGAAGCAGAATTTGAACGCGATCTAGGTATTGACACCCTCAAGATATTTGAAATTATTTCCAAGCTCAGGGGCACAATTTTACCAGAAGAAATAAGCGATTTTCAAAAACTCAACAGTATCGTCAATATTTATAAGGCGAGGGATAAATCTCTCGATAAGTCCACGGCGACCGAAAAAAATAAAAAAGAATTAATCATCTATAAAAAAGTTAAGCATAAATTACAATTTACAGAATTGCTGAATTTCAATATAGACCAAGTTGATATTCATGCAGATAACGATTATCAACAATGTATTGAAACCTCAAAAATAAAATTATTAATTTTTAAAGTAGCTAATTCAGTTGATGAGCTCAACAGCCGACTGTTTAAATTATTTTTTACCAAATCTAAAGAGTTTATTGAAGTGGAATCGACTGATGTCATCTTTGTCAGTTATGGCGAGGGTGCTTTAAAAGATGTCACTATAAATAGTGCTTTGGGCTTTGTGAAATCATTGGCAAAGGATTACACCAATGCACAGTGGCACTACAACCACTTTGATCGACTTCCGAAAAAGGAAAAGCTAATAGAATCCTTATGTTCTGGTGTTGGTCTAAAGTTGGAAAATGAGAAAATATCGATTGATAAGTTACAAAAAGTAAGTGGTTTGTTTTGCGAAAGATCGCAGCTTAAAAAACTCCTTTCAAGGAATGATCACATTGTGGTTACTGGAGGGGCTCGAGGTATTACATCCCACTTAGTGAAGCACTTGTATCAAATCAGCGAAGCTCGTTTCACTCTTCTCGGTCGAAAAATGGAAGTAGAACCGTGGATATTGTCACTCGATGCCGACAGGATCAAATATGTGCCACTCGATATCCGCGATCGCGAAGCTGTCGAAAACCACAAAAGCGAGCTTTCCGATACAACTTTATTAATCCATGGGGCGGGCGTTGAATACTCTAAAAATTTCGTTAATAAATCCTATGAAGAATTTATGGAGGTTATTGGAGTTAAAGTTAGCGGCCTGTTCAATCTTTTGGATAATTTAGATCAAACCCAGATTCGTGCACTTGTACTCTTTTCTTCTACAGCAGCCTATTGGGGTAATCATGGTCAAGCGGATTATTCAACTGCAAATGGCGTACTCTCCAGTCACATTAACGATCTGCCTTGTCTGTCTTTTGGCTGGACCGCGTGGGATGAAATTGGTATGGCTTCTAGAGGTGTTGTGCATCAAATTCTTAGTACGAAAGGCTCGCGTTTCATTGGTCTCGATGAAGGTTCAGATATTTTTGAAGCGATACTCGCCTCTTTTTTGAGTAATGCTTATTCGAATAACTCACATTTTGTAATTACTAGTACATTCCCAGAATCTGACCCTCTGTATTGCCGCGAAAGTGAGTACCGTCACTCTTTTGCCGATCTGGATCGTTCTGTTGAAATCCAAGTGAGATATGATAGTAAGGCGAATCCAGAGCTGATCGATCATAAGTTTGGTGGAAAAATATTTGTACCCGCCTCTGTTATGCTCGGTACGATTTTGGTGGAAATTAATCGTGTATTTTCTCTGGAGAATATGACCGTTAATTTCACTCAAGTTAAGTTTTTATCTCCATTAGTCGTCGATGATAATAAAATAAATTATTTAAGAGTTAGTCATGATGGTAATGGCTATCTGGTAGAAGAAGTTCAAGAAAAACTGACAATACCCATTTTTTCTTTAAAAATTAATTTAAGTGATGAAAATATAATAGATAAAAGTTGGCATATCCAAAGACGCTTTAACGAAACCTTACCTGGATTAAAATTAAATGAATTGCAGTGGTCAATTTCTCACTCTGGTTTAGGGAAAAACTTTCAGATTTTAGAAACGCTGAGTTTAAATCAATCTGTTTTAAAATCAGAAATGGATTTTAACTCTTCTATTGGGGGGGAATTGCTTAATAGATTTTTTTCGGTCTCAAAATTATTTGAAGCCTGTTTTCAGGTCTGCGGACGTTGCGCGCACACTCTAAAAAATCCCAATAAAATACATTTACCTAATGGTATGGATGATGCTTTTGTTTCTATCGAGGCATTAAGTCAGACTAAAAATTTACAAATTTATGCAGATTTTTTGCCTTCTAATTCAAAAGAAGCTCGATTTAATGTGTTGGCGGTAAATCAGCACGGAAATTTGGTTTTAAAAATTCAAGGTTATTTTGCTAAATCAGCTTTTGATAACCCTATTCCCATCATAAATTATGACCTCTTTCTGAATACACCAATAAAAACCAAAGACTCTGAATTAATTTTCACAAATATTAGTGAATTAAATAAAACTTATGATCAAAATATATATTTCTCACCTGAAGAGTTGTCTGAAATCAATGATCTAACTTCAGAAAAGAGAAAGCTGGAGAAAAGATCTGGAAAGCTCACTTGTAAAATATTAGCTAATTGGTCTGAATTGCTCGAAAATGAAAATGCTGATTTAAGTCATACTCAAGTATTTTCTCCAGAAAAATCTGTAAAAGTTATAGATGCTAAAAAGGACAGCGATTCTTTTGTCTCTCATTACTCTATAAGTCATAGTGAGGATATGCTTGTCGTCGCGCGTTCACCCCATAAGATTGGTGTCGATATTGAAAAAGTGCGTTCACTCGACAGCGTGGTCATTGATTCTTTATATAATGATAAAAGAGACGAAATTGAATCATTTCTCGACCAGTCGATAGCTAGTCGTGAAGAAAAATCTGCTTTTCCGCTATTACTGTTTACTCAAAAAGAGGCTGCATTAAAAGCCCATGGTATTGGTTTGGCAAAAGGCTTAACTTATGCTGAAGTGATATATTTATCTTTTAGTAAAGCCTTAATTAAGGTGGATCGATCAATCTATGAAGTTTCAAGCTATTACGCCGATCAATATATTATCTCCAAAGCCTTGTTTAAAGAGAAAAGTTCGGAAGTGTATCTTGATTTGGCGAAAAAGCATTATCCCTTGAAACAAGTTCAGCAGAGAATTCTAGAGTTAGAAGAAAGACAATCCAATAGTTATTCATTGAATCATATTGTGTGTTTCAAAGAGCAAGTTAAACTGGATCAGTTGCTAAATTCACTTAATGAACTGCTTAAAAATCACGATGTTCTGCGCACTAGAGTAGATGTTGAAAATAATAGAGCTTTGATTATGCCTTATAAAGAATTTGGCCTAGCAATGGTTAAAACGCAGAGTTCTAGTTATGAAATCGAAGAAGCATTTATTACCAAGAGCTTAAGCTATAAATATGATCTGGCGAATGAAGAACTATTTTTCTTCGAGATTAAGCAATCAAAAAACGGCGAAATATTGTTGTTAATGAATTTCAGTCATCTGATTTTAGACTGTTTGAATGCCTTCATTCTAAGTTCCATACTGCTAAAGCATTACAGCGATTCTGTTAATCATATAAAGAGTGATATTCTTTCGAGAGATAAAACAACTCAATATTATGAGTTAAAAAAAGAAAAAGCCTCTGCGAGAAAAAAAGATTTTTGGCCACAACACCTGCAAGGCGTAGAGAATTTTTTGTTTGACAAACCAGAACTAAAAACTAGTGATAAAGTCAGCCACTTTAAAACTTATACCGACTTTGACAAAGCGAAGATAGAAGCCTACTGCAAAAGTCAATCGGTCACTTTGTTTACCGGTCTGCTCGGTTTTTTAAAAATCAGTTTTATGAAACTGTATGGCAAAGCAGATATTCCAATATTTATTCCATTTTCTTCGAAAAATTCTGAAAACTACTATACGTTGGGAGCATTTACTAATTTAATTCCAGTACGCTATCCGCTGCCCGAAGAGATTAGTGATATGAATACTATACTCAGAGGCATTAACAATAATATTTACTTGTCTATTGATCATCAGAACGAATATTCTGATGAGTCAGTATCTGCTGATAGTCACATTGTAATTGCTCAAGTTATTAACGACGTCGATGCACAAGATAATACTGCGGTAGATCGCAGAAATGTGGATGGTATAAATGCAAAATATCCGGTTATTTTTACGTTTATTAATTTCTCAGAAAAAATACACCTCGAATTAACCTTCAACAGCTCGCTTGTCGAAGAAAAACAAATTGACGAGTTGGTAAGCTCTTTCATGGAAGAACTCAAGATTTCAGTTTTGAATGATGAAAATATAGAGTTCAACCCAAGTGAGGAGCATCAACAGCCAGAGTCAAATACCGAGAAAGAAGTTGCTGGCATATGGGAAGACATACTTAAAGTTGAATCTGTTTCCACTAAAGATAATTTTTTCCACTTGGGAGGAGATTCCCTGAAAGCGGTTGAGTTTATGAAAAAATTCAATCATATCCATGGCGAGGACTTTCCCCTGAGTGCAATTTTTCAGACTCCCACGCTCGCAGATCTGGCAAAACAAATTGACTCTGGCGATCGATTCAAAAAAATTATTAGAATAATAAATGACCACAACCCAAATAAGCCCTCACTAATTTGGTTCTATGGTGATGCCAGAGGCTTGACTAAGAAGTTTGGTGATGATTTTAATATCTACTACGTAAACAGCTACTGGGAGACGGTTTCTAAATCATTAAACACCACCTGCTCGATGTACGATTTAGCTAAAGAGGTTATTGATAATATCGATGATGCGCAATCGCTCAATAGTTATTATATTGGTGGTTTTAGTGTCGGCGCAGTAGTAGCTTTTGAGTTTGGGAAATTGATGAAGGAACGAGGAAAAAATGTTGAGGCAGTTCTTCTTCTAGACCCTGCGTTAGTTAAATTGCCAAGTAAATCAGAGGGCAATTTCCTTTTAAGAACGCTTGAAAATAATGTGGTTGGGCCAATCAAAAAACTTAAGCATAAAGTGATCCGGAGAAGGAGAGGTTATAGCGAAGTAGATGCTATGTATAGAAGAGCCTCTACTGGGTATACACCTCGGGACTATGGTGTCGATGTCATTCTTTTTTATACGCCCTACAACACTAGACATATGCTAAAGGTATGGCAAAACTCTACTAAACTAGCTCTGTTGCATAACCTTGGCGAATACGAGCACACTGAACTAATTACCGATGTGAATGCTATGATGATTTGGCTTGGTATTTTTGAACAACATATCAAAGCTCATTCAGCCTCTTCGCCTTTTTTAGAGCTTGCTGAAGCTGCTTCGTGAAGAAAATTCATGGTTCTGACTTTGATCAGAAGACGGCTATTAAACAACTATGGTCGAATTCGTTTCTTCTGATCGTCTGATCTAATGTGAAGCCCATGGATGGCCTGTATCTAAAGTATGTTTGAATGACTTCTTTTGCGGAAAAACTTCCAGTTTTTATCGTTTTATTAGCAATGTTTAGCTAAATATTTTTTACGATCGATTAAGTGGTTTGCAACATCCCCTCGTTGATGATGAAGTCGATAACTTGTTGAAGGCCTTTACCTGTTTTTAAATTAGTGAACTGGAAAGGCCGCTCTCCGCGCATTTTTTTGGCATCTCGATCCATGACTTCCAACGAAGCTCCCACAATCGCGGCTAGATCGGTTTTATTGATGATTAGCCGGTCTAATTTAGTAATTCCAGGCCCTCCCTTGCGGGGAATTTTGTCGCCGGCATATACGTCAATCACGTAAAGCGTTAAGTCCGATAGCTCGGGACTGAAGGTCGCACTGAGATTATCTCCACCGCTCTCAATTAAAATCATATCCAGATTTTTATGTCGCTTACAGAGATCGTCGATAGCCGCCAGATTCATGGAGGCATCTTCCCGGATTGCGGTATGGGGGCATCCTCCAGTCTCTACGCCAATGATGCGGTCGGCACTTAAAGCATTGTGTTCAGTTAAAAAATTAGCGTCTTCTTTTATATGAATGTCGTTGGTGACGACGGCGATGTTGTAATCGTCCCGCATTGCCAGGCAGAGTTCTCGCAATAAAGCCGTTTTTCCTGAACCCACGGGGCCACCAACTCCAACACGTAATGTTTGTTTATTCATAGGTAAATTTCACCTTTTGCTTAGTCAGTTATCACTGCGAATCAAGACCGGAACAATCGCGAGTACTGTGTTTCATGCCCGCTGCTCGCCATTGCCAGTCCCGGGAGTGATGACCCAATTTCAGTGTCACTGACTTGTTGTGATTGCTCAATTATCTGCGTTACTTCTTCACCCAAGACCACTAGGAGTCGTTGTGCTGTAGATTGGCCCAAGGGTATCAGTTTGGTAGCGGCGGCAATTTGATTTTCCAACCAAGACCAGAGATAACCTACAGCCATAGCCCTCGGGGTTATTTTTCAGTGATGTCCGGCATAGACGAAAGCCGATAAAAAGCTTAGCTTTTTGTTGCCGGTGTCCGGTAGCTCGATGAGCAATGGTTTGAGTAACCTTACGAGAGCCGCTCCCATAGCGGTTTCATTTAGCAACAGCTCTTTGGTTTCTCGGCAAGCTAGCATTGTCGTATCCCACAGCCAGAAATTTTTGATTTCGCAGGTTTCCAGCGAGTGCGCCAAGCGCCATAAAATTGGTAAATCCACTTTGGCAATCGATTGGCGCACGACCAGTTCCATCCATGCAGCGGTTTGCTGTTCGTCGGTGATCCAGCCGATCTCTACTGCGTGTTCCAATCCCTGGGAAAAAGAGTAGCTGCCTACCGGTAAAGTAGCGCTGCTTAATTGCAGTAAACGTAGCAATGAATGATCAGTGGTGGTTATGGTTGCCGGCATAGGCTCCAGGTTCCGGTATGAATACCTGGTTATTGTGGCAAATGCTCAGGCCCAGTCCAATCAGCATCTCTTCCAGAACATGATCGGGTTTTATTCGTAACCAGCTGTCGCCCACTTCAAGTTTCACGTGACGGTTGCCCAAGTGATAGCAGGCTCTACTGAAGACTAACCAGTTGTCACATGTGGCTTCGACGACGGCTTCTTCGGTGCCGATAACTTCAATGAGCTTACCGCAGTCGCTTTTCAAGTATTCCCCGATTATCAGGGGCTTACCGCGCGCCAGAAAGACGCGCACTTCTACGCCCGCCCGAGAGATCGTCTTGAAGCGGCTTTTTTCACGGGTGTCACTATCGAGCATGACTTGATCGATAATGGGCTCGTGAGTGTGTATGACGCGTTCGTGTACTTGGTAGATCGTAGTCATAGTCGAGTTCTCCAATGTGCGTTCGAAAGCTATTTCGGTGTTTAAAACAGCGAATACAGCTGAGATAAAGGCAGGATATCGGCCGGCTCGCAGGTCAGTAGCTGACCATCGGCGCGCACCTCGTAGGTCTGTGAATCCACGGTAACTTTGGGCATGTAAGCGTTGTGAACCATGTCTTTTTTGGTTACTTTTCGAGTGTTGCGACAGGCCACTAGGCGACGTTTTAACTCGAAGCGACCGACAATGTCGGCATCGATACCCGCCTGACTGGAGAAAGTTACGGCTGTGTGGCGTGGCGCTTGGCCAAATCCATCAAACATATAACGGTAGTGTACGGGTTGTGGCGTGGGAATCGAGGCGTTGGGATCGCCCATGGGCGCGGCTGCGATAAAGCCACCTTTGATGATCATCGATGGCTTAATGCCGAAGAAAGCGGGTTTCCAAAGCACCAGGTCGGCGAGTTTGCCAACAGCTACCGAACCCACCTCGTGGTTGAGGCCGTGGGTAATGACCGGATTAATCGTGTACTTGGCAATGTAGCGTTTTACTCGAAAGTTGTCGTTGCGCTCGCTATCGACTTCGAGAGGTCCTCGCTGAACCTTCCTCTTATGAGCCGTTTGCCAGGTGCGGGTGATGACCTCTCCCACTCGACCCATGGCCTGGGAATCGGAGGCAATCATGCTAAAAGCCCCGAGATCGTGAAGAATATCTTCTGCGGCAATAGTCTCTTTGCGGATACGGGAATCGGCAAAGGTCACATCCTCGGGAATACTGCTGTCCAGATGATGGCAAACCATCAGCATGTCCAAGTGCTCATTCACGGTATTCACCGTGTAGGGTCGAGTGGGGTTGGTGGAAGAAGGCAGTACGTTGGCTTCACCGCAGGCGGTAATAATATCGGGGGCGTGGCCGCCGCCGGCCCCTTCGGTATGATAAGTGTGAATGGTGCGGCCTTTGAAGGTCTCGAGTGTATCCGCTACAAAGCCGGATTCATTGAGCGTATCGGTGTGGATAGCCATCTGTATGTCATATTTTTCAGCTACCGCAAGACAATTATCTATGGCGGCGGGGGTAGTTCCCCAGTCCTCGTGAAGTTTCAGGCCGCAGGCTCCAGCCGCCAGTTGTTCCTCCAGTGGTAGTGGTAGGCTGGCGTTACCTTTACCGAGGAAACCTAGATTCATCGGCATGGCCTCTGTTGCTTGCAACATTTTGCCGATATTCCAGGAGCCCGGAGTACAGGTTGTCGCGTTGGTCCCCGTTGCCGGACCGGTACCAACGCCAAGCATGGTGGTAACACCGGACATCAGAGCCTCTTCAATCAGATAAAGTGAATGTGGGCATCGATGCCACCGGCCGTCAAAATTTTTTCCTCACCGGCGATGACTTCTGTTCCCGCACCGGTAACAATACTCACGTTGTCCTGAATATCGGGGTTCCCAGCTTTACCAATGCCGGCGATACGGCCGTGTTTTATACTCACATCCACTTTAACGATTTCCCAGTGGTCGATAATAGTTGCATTGGTAATCACGACGTCAGCGACTTCTGCTTCCGCATGTTGACTCTGACCCATTCCATCCCGAATAACTTTACCGCCGCCGAATTTAACTTCATCGCCATAATCGGTGTAGTCTTTTTCTACTTCGATAATGAGTGCGGCCTCTACGAGGCGCAAGCGATCGCCTGTGGTGGGGCCAAACATCTGTGCATAGGCTAATTTATCTATCTCGGTCATGATTGGATCCCCTTTTTTTATCAACTTCAGCCTTATCAAGCGCTCCCATTACTTCACCGCGAAAACCGTAGACTTTACGATCACCGGCGTAGGCGACTAATGTTACGTCGCGGTCCTGACCGGGCTCGAAGCGCACTGCAGTCCCAGAGGCAATATTCAAGCGCATGCCCCTGGCGCGTTCACGCTCGAACAATAATGCGGAATTGGTTTCGTAAAAACCGTAGTGGGAACCTACTTGTATTGGACGGTCGCCACTATTTTTTACCGAAATATCGATGGTGGTTCGCCCACGGTTGAGAGAAATATTTCCCGGACCTACCAGTAGTTCACCGGGGATAACGGTTTTTATCATTTGTTTTTCCTGGTTGGTGGGATAATCAGCCAATGGGATTGTGAACAGTGACGAGCTTGGTCCCATCGGGAAAAGTGGCTTCTACCTGGACTTCGTGGAGGATGTCAGCTACGCCTTCCATAATCTCTAGCGTGATGTAAGCTACCGCCTCGGGATAATTGAGTTTGACCCCGCGTTTCAATCGACGCTCTGCCAACAAAGCGGCTGTCACTACCAGTAGTTTGTCTTTTTCTCTCGGAAGTAAATCCATGGTTTTTACCCTTGTTAAATGGTAACCGCGTAAAAGTATTGGGATCTCTTGCTGGATATCTTGATTTTTATAACCCCGCACTCGTCTCCAGCCCATGGATGGTGACTTCCGTGTTTTATTTATTATCTAATATCTAGGGAATCTCCGATCAGTTCAGAGACTTTTGCAACACAGAAAATGCGAGAAAAAAAACCGAATTTTTTTTAACCGAAGATTAAGCTATGAATCAATTAATCAGAGTATCTCTGGCTAGATAGTGCCTCGATCAATAATCTCAGTGGGTGGGCTATTAATATTAAGTTCATCGTAAAAAAATTTACTCTGAATTCAATGGTCACGTCAACCAGATTCTGGGCTCGCAGGCTACTTTTTTCAGTAAGACTGGTCGAAATGTTTTCCAGAGTTCGATAAAGGCCTGTCAACATTGGAACGCACTGTCGCCGAGATAACGCACCACCAGAAAATCTTCGAGCTGAGTGATGGAAACCGTTTTCTGGATATTCAAACCGTGGACTTTTTCCCGTAGCGAGTCGATCAGCGTTTCCAGCAGGATGTCTTCGAAGGAACCCGCAATGATAAAGCCGCTAACAGTGAAGCCTTGCATGTCTGCGAAGCCTTTCAAAAGTGCGTGATCTGTGGCGTTCACTTGCAGACGGTCAATAAAAATTGGTGTTCCCTCGCGCTCGATACGATAGCTTTGCTGAAAGCTCCCGGACTCAAAGAGTTGGCCGCTGGCGGGTAGGCCAAAGCAGGTGATTTCCCACCCGCTAAACTTACTGCCCGCCGACAGATCTATGGTCGTCTGCAACGCAGTCGATGCTCCGTGATAGACAATCGCTTCCATGGGAAACCACTCTAAACAGACATTTGGCTGTAGACTCAGTCGAATAATTTGCTGTTGGGTAGGTTGTGTGGCTCTCGCCCGGTACATCCGAGACGCCCCGGGAGTGGTCACTAGAGCGTGCGCCCGCTCGCCCACATCGATACTCACCCGCAGAGTGTCGCCGGAAACGATGCCTCCGGGCGGATGTAGTAAGTACAGGTGGGCGCAGGCCTTACAGAACGGTTTTTGCAAATAAAGCGGACCAAAATGGCGCCTGCGAAGCAAGCGGCTGCCGCGCTCAGAGTAACCTAGGCTCAAATCGAGATTCGCTTCTCAGGTATTCGCTGCCTGTTCAGAATTTCCCGCTGGATGTGTGTAAGCTTTCAATGAGAAATCTCGACTGACATTTTGAGCGGATCTCTAAGACGGTAAGGGCCTTGCGCCCCATAATCCTTTGTGCTGAGTAATAAAAGTAAGTTGTTATTGAACCCAGAGTCCATATGGGGTGGACGAATGGTGCCAGCTAGGGAATAATTTCACGAATACTCTCGCCTAACGATATCTGTCATTTATGGAAGCAAACTGGTTAACCATTATTATCATCTTACTTATCGTTGTGGTTACTTTCGATGGTGTTCGCCGCGTTCGTCGAGCGCGACGGGACTCTATCAAAATGTCGCTGCGCCCTGTGAGTCGCAACGAAAATCTTCCAGACAAAGGCTATGGCAGTGAATTTCCCAACGGAGGTGCCCGTCCCAGTAGCCGAAAAATTGATCCTCAACGTATAAAGAAAGTCCGCAGCAAGTACGATTTTGGCGATGATCTACCCAGTTGGAGTGAAAAGCTGGGAGAGAAAGTGATCGCTACTATCGATAAATTTTCGGACGATTCCGCCGCTCAAAAAGCTGAGGATCGAATAGAGCCTTCCTTGGACGAATCGGTATATTTTGCCGATAAAGAGCAATATTCGGACTCGGAAGAACAATTTGATGATGACTCCGGCCATCTTCCTCCGCTCGCCGATGATATCGAGAGCGGTAACACTTTGAGGCAGCCTGAAACAGACCGCGCCGATACCACTAAAGCCAAGATTACTAATCCCGATATTGCTGACCCCGAGGTTTCGCCGAACGCCGACCCCGATGAGGATTCGCCTACCCGTGCTGATGTAGACTCGGATGGAGAGAAATATGCCAATGAGGAATCCATAAAAGATCCCTCTGGGCCGGATGATCGCGCGCTCACCCAGACGGAACCGGCCACCGCAATCGAATCTTCGGCAAAAACGTCGGCAAGCGGTAAAACCGCTAGTATTGATGCCAATCCCCGAGTTTCCGTACAAACCAGCCTGAATTTAAAAGATTCAGTACCAATGCTCATGGATACGTTGGATAAGACTGATGCCGTTAGAGCGCCGCTTGAGGATGGCTCTGAGCCCTTAGAGAGTGACCCGGCGACAGACCTTGAAACCAAAGACCTTGAATCCACTTCCCAAAATTCATCCGCGGAAATCAAGCACACCGAGATGCCAAAGCCCCACACTCGTCTCATCGATAAGCTGAACAAGGCTAAACAACTCGGTAAAATTAAACAGTCCAGCAAAGTGAAACGACCGAGTCATAACGACCCCTCTACTACTCAGATTCAACCCAGTGACGTTCTGATCATTCATATCAAAGCGGCTGCGGAAGAACAGTTTCACGGTAGTGATCTGCTAAAGCTGCTATTGGAAAACGGTCTGCGCTATGGCGATATGAATATTTTTCACTATCATGCAGGGGAAGATGGTGAAGGTCCGGTATTATTTAGTATGGCAAACATGGTTAAACCCGGAAATTTCGACTTACATTCTTTCGAAACCTTCAGTACGGTTGGTTTGAGCTTTTTCCTGGCTTTACCGAGCGCTTCCGGAGAGCACATGCGGGCTTTTGAGTTGATGCTCTCAACGATTCAGAAAATGGCCAGTGCTCTGCCCGGTGAACTCAAGGATGAGCAGCGCAGCGTGCTCACCAAACAAACCATAGAGCACTACCGTGAGAGGGTGAGAGATTTTTCGCGTCGGCAGCAATTGCAAAAAAGTAAAAGTAAGTAAAGCCTTCGATTAATTCCCTGCAAACTAGCAATCCCTGCCTCGCAGCGTCAATGGCAGCGTCCACAGACCATCTATTCGGTCACTCGAGTCCTTACCGATGAGTTCATCCCGCTCTGTCGAACAAGAAATTCTGTCGCTGCGTGAAAAAATCAATCATCACAGCCACCTTTATTACACACTGGACGATCCTCAGATTCCCGATGCCGAATGGGATCGTATGCTGGAGCATTTAAAAGCTCTGGAGGCAGCTCATCCGCAATTGATCACAGCGGATTCCCCCACTCAGCGAGTGGGCGCTACGCCACTCTCAGTTTTCGCACAAATCACCCACGCACTGCCGATGTTGTCGCTCGATAACGCTTTTAGCGACGAGGACCTGAAAGATTTCAACAAACGCCTCCAGGACCGCTTAAAAAGCACTGGTGAAATTGAATTTGTCTGCGAGCCTAAATTGGACGGTATAGCGGTCAGTCTGATTTATGAAAATCGCTACTTGGTCCTGGGGGCAACTCGAGGGGATGGCTCCACCGGAGAAGACATTACGCAAAATGTCCGCACCATCGGTTCAGTTCCCCTTCTTTTGACGGGTGAAAATATTCCCCGATGGCTGGAAGTTAGAGGCGAAATCTACATACCGAAGGCCGGTTTCGCAAAGCTCAACCAAATAGCTGCCGAACGCCAGCAGAAGATCTTCGCCAATCCCCGCAACGCCGCAGCGGGCAGTCTTCGACAACTGGATTCTCGAATTACGGCTCGTCGATCTCTGGAAATGTGCGCCTATAGCGTCGGCGTTGTCCGCGGCGGCCGTTTGCCAGATAAGCACAGCGAGATTTTGCAACAACTGTCGGATTGGGGGCTGCGGATTGATCGCGAGAGGAAAGTGGTGACCGGTATCGATGCCTGTCTGCAATACTATCGGCAGCTAGCGGAAAAACGTACTTCCCTGTCTTATGAAATCGACGGGATTGTCTACAAAGTCAACGATATCGCTTTGCAAAAGGTCATTGGCTTTGTCTCGCGTGCGCCGCGGTGGGCGATTGCCCGTAAATTTCCCGCCGAGGAAGCGTTGACGACAGTGCTCGACATCCAGTTTCAGGTCGGGCGTACTGGCGCCATCACTCCGGTCGCGCGCCTGCAACCAGTAGTCGTAGGGGGTGTTACAGTGGCTAACGCAACACTCCACAACGAAGATGAAATCCGTCGTCTGGGCGTACACGTCGGCGATACGGTAATTGTCCGTCGAGCCGGCGATGTCATTCCCCAGGTCGTTACCGTGGTGGAAGAACGGCGACCGGTGGATGCCCGCCCCGTGGTTTTCCCCAGTCAATGCCCAGTTTGCCATTCGCCGGTGCGACAAGTGCCCGGAGAAGTCGTTAAACGTTGCACTGGCGTCTTGGTCTGCCAAGCCCAGATCAAAGAGGCGATCAAGCATTATGTGTCTCGCAAGGCGATGGACATCGATGGACTCGGAGATAAATTAGTCGAGCAACTGGTAGACGCTGGGCTAGTGAAGCGGGTCACTGATCTTTACCGGTTGTCTTCTGCGGAGCTGGTAGCCCTGGAACGTATGGGAAGTAAATCGGCAGCGAATTTACAAAAGGCGGTAGAAGCTTCAAAAGAGACAACTCTGGCGCGCTTTATTTTTGCTCTGGGAATACGTGAGGTCGGCCAGGCGACTTCGCGAAACCTGGCCGAATACTATGGCAGCTTGGAAGCGTTAATGAGCGCCGACAGCGAGTCACTGTTGGCGGTTAACGATATCGGCCCAATTGTCGCCAGATTCATTGTCGAATTTTTTGCCCAGGCCGATAAACGCCAGCTCATTAGCGATTTGCGTCAGTCGGGGGTTCACTGGCCCGATATCACTCCGACAGGTGCCGACGATAAATCTCTGAAAAACCTCAGCTACGTATTGACAGGGACACTCGAGCAGATGACCAGAGAAGAAGCTAAGGGCCACCTTCAATCCCTCGGTGCGAAGGTCAGTGGCAGCGTTTCGAAAAATACCGATTATTTAATTGCGGGTCCCGGCGCTGGCACTAAACTCACTAAAGCAGAAGCTCTGGGTATCCCGATAATGGACGAGGCAGCGCTAATAGCTCTGCTGGATGGGCACGGAGTCTCTCGATGAAGGTGCTTGCTGTGCTGCTGATTAGCGTGGCGCTGTTCGGGTGCGTTGCTTTACCGCCCAGTCAAACCGACGATATTTGCGCCATTTTTAAGGAAAAACGCAAATGGTATAAAGAGGCCAGGCGCGCGGAAAAACGCTGGGGCTCTCCGGTGGCCTCGATGATGGCCATCATTCACCAAGAGTCCCGCTTTCGGGCCGATGCGAAACCCACGCGCTCGCGCATTCTCTGGATAATTCCAGGCCCGCGTAAAAGCGATGCCTACGGTTATCCTCAGGCCAAGGACGCCACCTGGGATTGGTATCGCAAGAGCCGCGGTCGTCGCGGCGCGGATCGCGACGATTTTTCCGACGCCATCGATTTTGTTGGTTGGTATAATGTCCAGAGCAATCGACAAAACGCGATTGCACTTTCCGATATCTATCGGCTTTATCTCGCTTATCACGAAGGCCACAATGGCTATCGCCGCGGCACTTATCAGCAAAAAAGCACATTGAAAAAAGTTGCCGGCAATGTTGCTGCGCGAGCCGACAGTTACCAGCGACAATTGAATCGATGCGAAAAAAGCTTGGAAAGGGGTTTTCGCCTCTGGCCTTTCTAAAGCTAACGAGACGATCTATTCGGCAATAACTCTTGTACACAATGTCCTTTGTCCACCACAACTCTCGTCCACAATAACTTTGTTTATAAAAACTCTTTTTATACCAACTCCCGCATAATTCTGGACACCCTGTTTGCCAGGGGGCGACTTGCGCAAAGCTGGTGGACTTTATGGAGGATCGATAAAGACGATCAGAAATTCGAGGAAACGATTGCACCCAATATCTCTGAATGCATTTATAGCGGATTAACGCTAATGTATGGATGCTCAGCCTCGAGACCTGTAAAATTCAGTTGTTGAACTCGGTCCTAGGCTCCAGTCCTAGAGTCGCCGGAGTCCCAAGGTCGTCCGGGCGGGTTTGATTTTTTGGCATCGCATTACTGATTGGCCCCGTTGTTTAACTCGACTTGAGATTACTCGGTGCCTGGTCGAACTTTCCCTGGCAATTGTTAATGTGTTGTTGCTGAATTACTCCGAGGGATGGAAAAAAGCGCTCAGTGAAAACCGCTGGGGAGCGAAAATAAAACTCTCGGCACTGTGTTCGTTATTACTCTGGTTGGCGGTTTTGACTCTGGGGCGATTGGTTGGATATCGCTAACATTTTCCTTTGATTCATCACCTTTGCCGACTGCCCGAAACATAAAAATAATCCGCTCCGGCGCCTTCCCATGCTTATTCGTAACGAAAAAACTATCCTCTCCGTCGGTCAGTTAAACCGTAAGGTCAAGCAACTACTGGAAACCCATCTACCTTTGATCTGGGTTTCGGGAGAGTTGTCCAACTTTGTGCAGCCCGCGTCCGGCCACTGGTATTTTTCTCTTAAAGATGATGGCGCTCAAGTGCGATGCGCCATGTTTAAAAATGCTACCCAGCATGTACGCAGGCCACCGCGATCGGGACAGCAAGTACTGGCGCGGGCGCGGGTCAGTGTTTACGAAAAGCGTGGCGAGTTTCAGCTCATTGTCGAGCATATGGAAGAAGCCGGTATCGGCGCTCTGCAACAAGCTTACGAAGTTTTGAAAGCGAAACTCCTGGAAGAAGGTCTGTTTGACCAACGCCATAAAAAAGCGCTGCCGCTATTCCCTCGACACATCGGTGTTATCACCTCTCCGAGCGGCGCGGCTATCCACGATATTCTCACGGTCCTCAAGCGCCGTTATCCTATCGCTCAGGTCACCATTGTTCCCGTATCTGTTCAGGGTGAAAGTGCTGCGGATGAAATGGTAGCCGCTCTGGAAAAAGCAAAGCGTTACGCTCAGTTCGACTGTCTGATTATTGGCCGCGGGGGTGGTTCTCTAGAGGATTTGTGGGCATTTAACAACGAGGCGTTAGCGCGGGCCATCTATGCCTGTAGCATCCCTATTATCAGTGCCGTTGGCCACGAAGTGGACTTTACTATTTGCGATTTTGTGGCGGACGTTCGCGCACCCACGCCTTCCGCCAGTGCGGAGATGGCAGCTGTGGATTTGAGCGAATGGCGGCAGATTATCGATGACTGGCAGCAAAAAATCAGCAGGCATACCTCAACCATTGTGAATGCCAGGCTCAGAGAGTTGAGTCATTTGCGCCAGCGACTGCGTCATCCAGGCGAGGCCATTGGCCATCAGCGCCTAAGGGTGCAAAAATTGCGCATGGCTTTGATTCACAATTTATCCGCAAGCTTGTCGCGACACCGGCAGCTGCTGGTGGAAAAAACTAACCGCTTGGATCAACAACACCCTCGCTACGCTATTCAGCAGCGGCAGCAATACTGCCGCGAACTGCAGCGACGTTTGCAAAAAACTATGCAAGTGCAGTTGGCATCCAAGCGACAGCTTTTCCTGAGCCACGGCCAGTTGTTAGACGCCGTTAGCCCACTGGCAATCCTCGATCGCGGCTACAGCATCGCCAGCAATACCGACGGGCGAATTTTACGCCGGGTCGAAGAAGTTGCCGAGGGTGATCAGGTGACGACCCGTCTTAGCAATGGCCACTTCGATAGCAAAGTCATTGTCGTCAAACACGATTGATTATGTATTCCATAGAATTTAGTTTTAAACCTAGTGAATACGATGAATCGTTTCATGCGCTTACCGGATGGAAAATTATAAATTCTATTTGCTATTGGAAAGACGAAGAAACTAATGGTCGTTGAGACGACCGATTGTCAACATCTTCATCACCGCCTACCGTTAGATTTCCAGGTAAATTTATCATGATTCAATCTCCGTGGACTAAATGGTGGCAAGATGATTTTCCCTGTGAATTTGATAAAGCTAAAACAAATAAGAATAACCAATATTTAATAAAATTATTAGGTGAAAATTGGTTAAAAAAAAGAATATTGAGGAATCATAGATGTCACCCTTTATTGATGCGGTGGTTAAGTAATGGATGCTATTCATATCTAGAGCTAAACGCATTAGCTGAAGATATTCGGCTAATTGAAAATAAACCAAATTTTAAAACAATTCTAAATGGCCTTAAATCAAAGAATACATGTATAGCCACATGGCACGTAATACATTGCGCTGCAATGTTTGAGAGAGGAGAAAAATGTGTGGTTAGCAGGTTCCATGCACAGACATCGAAAACGTCACCAGATTTCTCACTAAATATTGATGGCAAATATTATCCAGTTGAATGTAAACGACTAATTGAATCAGATTACGAAGTTGAATTTAATAAATACGCAAAAAAATTACTAACTAGCATAAAGTCCTCGATACTCACGGGTAAGTTAATTTATCCTCAAATATCAATAGTAATTAAGTGTTATGAATCACTTCCAGAAATATCACGTGTTACTGAGACAATAAAGGAAGGTATGGGTAAGTTTCAGGGGCAATCTATAAAAGGAGCATTTGAGCAATGTAACATTTTCATAGATCCACAGAACTTAACTAAAAAAGACTTTTCCAGTCATAAGTCAGTCTATATTTTCTGTCCCAGAAGCATCAAGGAGAATACTAGAGTGGAAGGACGTATCAAGAGCGCATCAAAGCAGCTGAAACAATACGACTCAGAAATTTCGGGGCTAGTTTGTATTGGTATTGGACAACACCAAGATCCTTATTATATTGGAGACAAACTAGTTGAAAGGTTTAAGCGTGGAGAGCTACGGTCTGTATCTGGTGTTATTTTGTTACGGTCAGGAACATTTCTGGGAAAGCCAAAGTACACTGTTTCTGATCTCACAGGCATGATATCTAACGTAAATGCGACAATGAAGTTGCCTAGAAAAAACTTGAAGTTTCGTCCTCTTGGGATGCATGGAACACTGACAGATGATCGAAATCTAAATGAAGTTTCTAGTTATCGAGTAGCCTCAGTTGAGGGTACACGAGTAAATCTTAGTTCTGGTACATTGCTTTCCGCGCCAAATATTAAATATATACCAAAAGAAATGCTTGAGTGACAGTTTAAAAATGAACCTATAGTACAGCGCGCCCTCTGCAAATATTATGATTTTCGTTTCCTTCTTTTTTAATACTATTCCCCCACCGCAATCAGCAGTTCGCTGGCGATAATTTTGTGGCGGAGATGGCTCAGTTATTTCGACATAGTCAATGAGCGGTTGGCAAACTGAGTCAGCCAAGTACTTGCGAATACCAAAACAACAGCTAAAATTTGTAAGGTACTAAGGCTCTGCTCAAAAATTAACCAGCCGACGGCCGCGGCCGTCACCGAGCTGAGAAAAATCAGGGTGTAAACCGATTAAGGCTCAAGCGATGATGAGTGTCTGAACCACAGTAAGTGTGTCAACACTTCACTAATATTGGTGGTGTTGTTTGCCAGTGTCGTAATTCTTCAGTGTTTAACTTAGTAAAAGATGATTAATCGTATACAGCTGTTGGTCGCATGCGATGTCCTAATGGCGCGCATTTGACTCACTTGACCTTTATAAGATTTTAACAAACTATGCTCCTGCCAATGCCTCGGTAATACCCCGGTTCTCGTCAAGTAGAGCCTATCCAAGAGAATGATAGGGCGCTCGTACAGTAACGTGAGCGTCAAAGCGAGAGTAAAAAAAGAAAAGCTTATTAGAGAACACCATCTAGCAATAACTCGTTAGCGCTGTGAATACCTATCGGGCTGGGGCGAGCCGGAATAGAATAAAGATATAATTAGTCGGATCTATTAGATTAATTTTTCAAATTAATTTCTCTTATCGATCGAGACAATTTACTCTCGCAAGACTGCAAATAGCGCTAGAATGCGCTTGGCTAATTCGACACACCTTTGCCGAGTTAATTTTAGTAAGTATTTTTCAGCGGTGACGATAACAAATTCAGTAGCAACGGTAACCGGCCAGTAGTCACCGTAATAATAAACAGCCAAATAACTGAGGAGAAGAAACCATGCGAATTGGTGTGCCTAAAGAGATATTCCCAGGTGAAAAGCGTGTCGCCACCACGCCCGAGGCCGCTAAACATCTGCAAAAACTCGGGTTTACCATAGCCATCGAATCCACTGCTGGAGAGGCCGCCAAGCTCCAAGATGAAGATTATCGAGAGGCGGGGGTTGAGATTGTCTCCTCCGCAGCGGAGTTATGGCAGTCTT
>JBLIHY010000011.1:0-35519 GCA_047634655.1 Cellvibrionaceae bacterium | reverse complement strand
CCTTACCTAATCGCGAAGATAGCGATCTTACCTATGGGCAAGTGGCCAAAGTCGCCGGGTTTTCACTGCATGCCGGGGTCACAACAAGCTTGAGCGTCTATGTCGTTACGTGAGTCGCCCAGCGGCCTCAGAGAAGCGCCTGGCGTTGGCGGCCAATGGTCAAGTTCGCTATGAACTCAAAATCCCTTGTCGCAATGGCACTACCCATGTGATCTTCGAAACACTCGATTTTGTGGCAAGAAGTATCAGAAGTCACTGGGCCAGTATTTTCAGGCATTACTGAACAAAATAGATCGATTTACGGAAAGAATGACGGCGCTAGTGGCCGAAAGCGGGTCAAATTCATGGAAATTTTGGCGTAGAGTATTTAAGACGAGAGAGGAACAGGTGGGTTATACTTGTCCATACCTAGTGTTTTCAGGCATTACTGAACAAAATAGATCGATTTGCTGAAAGTACTACGGCGCTAGTGGCGGAAAGCGGGTGTCAAATTCATGGAAATTTTGGCGTAGAGTATTCAAGATGAGAGAGGAAAAGGTGGCTTATACTTCCTATACCTTAGACCTCTAGTCCTTTAGAACTTTACAGCCATCTTTTACAGAGTCAGGTGATAATTTTGATTCTTTTCGCCGAAAACTTGCAGGCCGGCATATAAATACCTATGTTAAAGGCCTATAAAATCAACAGAGGGCAGTATGCCAAATTCAAAAGATAAATATAGCATTCACAGCACTGACTATACCGTTGGACAAGATAACGTTCAGCGCTGGGGGTTTGATATACACAACCCCGTATTCGGCATTAGCGCGGGCTTAATTCTTATTTTTTTAATCACAATATTAGTCATGGACCCTGCAACGGCCAAAGGTGCGTTAGACGGTTTAAAGTGGGATATTATTGGTGTTTTCGATGCATTCTTTATGTGGTCCGCAAATATATTTGTATTATTTTGCCTTGGGCTCGTCGTATCGCCTTACGGAAAGATTCGTCTCGGCGGTGAAAGCGCTAAACCGGAACACTCGAGAATATCATGGTTTGCAATGCTGTTTGCTGCCGGTATGGGTATAGGTTTAATGTTTTGGGGCGTTGCCGAGCCTGTTGCTTATTTCACAGGCTGGTATGAAACCCCACTTGGTGTTGAAGCAAACTCACCTGAAGCGGCCCGTCTTGCGCTAGGGGCTACCATGTATCACTGGGGGTTACACCCTTGGGCGATATATGCCGTGGTTGCCTTGTCTCTCGCTTTTTTCACCTATAATAAAGGGCTTCCTTTATCTATCCGTTCAGTCTTCTATCCCATTTTAGGTGATCGTACGTGGGGGTGGCCTGGTCATATCATTGACGTCATGGCAGTTCTGGCCACGCTTTTCGGTTTAGCGACCTCATTAGGCCTCGGTGCTCAACAAGCTGCAGCAGGCATTAACCATGTATTTGGTCTCGAAAATGGCGTCGGGTTACAAATAGCAGTGATAGTTGGTGTAACATTATTAGCGATCGGTTCTGTTGTGCGTGGACTAGAAGGCGGCGTAAAACTACTCAGTAATATCAATATGATTATTGCCATGGTCTTGCTGGTATTTGTTGCCGTGGTCGGCTTTGCTGTTGCAATGGGAAATATACCTACAACGATCATGGCTTATATTGAAAACATCATCCCTTTGAGTAACCCTCATGGCCGTGAAGATGAAGCCTGGTTTCAGGGGTGGACTGTGTTTTATTGGGCGTGGTGGATTTCGTGGTCCCCATTCGTGGGTATGTTCATTGCTAGAGTCTCTAAAGGCCGTACCATCCGCGAATTTATCATTGCAGTACTGCTAATTCCAACAAGTGTGACCATTATATGGATGTCGGTTTATGGCGGAATTGCTATTGATCAGGTGATACAGGGCGTTGGAGCGCTTGGCACAGAAGGTTTAACACAAGTACCGCTTGCTATGTTTCAAATGTTTGATGAATTACCTTTAGGCTCAATTTTATCGATGATTGCGATTGTATTAGTGTTGGTGTTTTTCATCACCTCGTCTGATTCAGGCTCACTTGTGATAGACAGCATTACTGCTGGTGGAAAGGTTGATGCGCCCGTTCCACAACGAATTTTTTGGGCCACAACTGAAGGCGCGATTGCGGCTGTATTATTGTGGATTGGCGGAACAGAGGCTATTCAAGCTTTGCAAGCCGGTGCAATTTCAACGGGATTGCCCTTCACATTTGTATTGTTAGCGATGTGTGTGAGTTTGATTATGGGGCTGAGAACCGAACCTCGTCCTAGCTAACTAGATCATTAGTACTTAAAAAGCCCATACGTTTGTGCGTATGGGCTTTTTAATTGCCTAAACAAAAGTGAATCTAACACCAAAGTTGGGATATGGGGGTCTTTTCATCAAAGTGGTGTGCGATCTGTGCTTGCAGAAGTTCCGCTGTTGCTAAGGCATCAGTCATAGCGTGGTGTAGATGATAACGTGGCAAGCCATAGCGTTCGCGTATGTCAGGTAAGCGTAACGACAAAGTAGAACGGCGGCCTAGCAAGCTAGAAATAACGTTTCGTTGCTTTCGCAGTATCTGCTCCTCTAACAGCATTGTATCGATCACAGGGAAAAACAATTGTTCTTGAATACGTGCCAGCAAAGCGATATTTAAGAAGTCTCGTTCGATGTGTCGATAATGCACCACCACAACCTGCTTTGCTAATTTTGGCAGAAACTCATTCAGTACATCATCAAGGTCGGGCGCTGACCGCACATCAGAATGGGTTATACCGTGTATCGTTACTGACTCTGACAAAAGCGTTTGACGGGGCTTTACGATAAAGTGACTGGCTTTCCGACAACGAATTCGAGCTAACGTGAAGGGCACCACCCCCGCGCTCACTATGCTGTGCTCCTGAGGGTTCAATCCCGTTGTTTCAAAATCTAGCGCCACGAAAGGCACTTCATTCAAAGGCGTTTCGGGGTCAATCACTCCCGCCTCAAAAAACGCTTTTAAGCGCAAGTCTTTGCAGCACCTAGACCGCTCGGCGTAATAACCTTGCCACGCTAATGGCGACGGAACCACGGACATGTATTCACTCATTCGATGTCGCCTTACTTTAAAGAGCTCTGAGCAGTGTATCGGTATTTTAGAAACTGCTGGGCCTTATCTAAAATTTGGAAAGCCTCCCTTAAGTTTCGTTTTTCAAACGTGGATAAATGCTTAGGGTTAATCGTGTTATCAGGCGTTTCATTTTGCTCTATATCGTGCGCCTGATGGCGAATACGCACCATGGAGATATATTCTAACGCATCACTCAATTCACGTCCTTTTCCATCAGGCAGAATCCCAGCTTCGATGATATCATCCAGCCTTTCAAAGGAGTTTTGATAATTGGAGCCCACGGCCAAAGCGTGTACGCGTATTACATCACTCAAAGGCGCAGTACCGCGTCGTTTAAGATTAATAGATTTGCCGTGCCGGCCGTCTGGCTCCATCACAAAATTCTTAAAAAATCCAAGCGGCGGCGTTCTGCCAAGTGCATTACGTGCAAGGCTCGCTAAAAATCGAGGGTTACTTTTTGCGCGTTGTGCGACAAAGGTTTTTAAGGTATCGGCTAGCGATGTTTCTCCCCAAACACCATCCAAGTCAAAGAAAATACTGCTATTTAACAAGGCTTGCGGCTCAGGGTTATCTATCCAGTCTGCAAAGCATTCCTGCCATTGAGTAAAGGTTCTACGCCATTGAGGGTTGGTTGCCATGATATCGCCAGAGCAGTAAGTATACCCACAGGCCGCTAGGCCATCACACACATATTTAGCAAGCTTTGCAAAGTACTTTTCATGTTCTTTCGGTCGATAGCCGTTAGCAAAAAGCAAGGCGTTATCTTGATCCGTCACCAATAACTGTTCATCCCTTGCCATGGATCCTAGTGCCAGAAAACAATAAGGCACAGGGGGAGGGCCGAATTTTTCTTCGGCAAGACTCAATAAGTGCTGCTTAATAGACCTGCCAATCACCGCCATCGCAGTTCCTATCATGTGTGAGTTAGCGTCTTCATTTACCATTCGAACATAGACTGCAGGTAATTGTTTTGCATAAAGCGTTAGGTCTTTCACTGAGGGTTGCGCAAAAATTCCTTTAACGAACAGTAAGCTGCTTTGTGATTCATGCCTAAGAATATCAGAAAGCGTCAATGCGCCAATGGGTTCTTGTCGATGCATAACAGGAAGCTGCTGTAGATTAAACCTCAGCATCATAAGCATGGCTTCAAACATGTAAGCTTTAGAATCAAGCACTTTAAAATCGGACGACATTACGTCACTGATAGGCGTCGTTAGCGGCAAACCGTCTGCCACAATACCTTGCCGTAAATGATGATCGGTCAAAATTCCCTTTAAACCTGACTCTGATTCGCCGGATAGAGAGCCTGTCGAACAGACTAACAAGAAGGATACATCTTGCTCACCCATATACCTTGCAGCCTGCTGAACGGTCATATCAGGTAACGCAATGACAGGCGGTCTGGTTAAAATAGTCTTTACTTTAACAGTAGTAAGGTCACTCAATTCTACTGAGCGAGAAACGGTACCTCTTAAAATTCCGACTTCATCCGCCTCAAAATAGTCTGCGAAATCGTCGTATTCAGCGCAATAGTGTTTAAATGTTTTATCTGGAATGCAATATACTAAAGTATCATCTAGCGCCTTGACGGGAAAGCGCACCTTGCCATTCATCAGCAAACCCATCTGGCCAAAAATACCGCCTTCAGCCAAACGATTATGAAGCTCTCCATTGCGACGAAATACTTCTACAGAACCACTGCGAACGACATGCAGATCTTCAATAGCGTCACGAAAACGAACAATTTCGGCCCCTGCTTGAAAGTAAGCTATTTCTATTGATTGTGCCAATACATCCCGGGCTTTGACAGGCAGTTCGTCAAAGGGGCGGTGTTGGGAAAGAAAGCTTGAAACTTCGACCTGTTCCGCTTGCACAGACTTATTCCTGTAAAATTAAGGTACTAAGAATTATGCACTGAATACACAACAAAACAAGCTCAGAGGATTTTGTTCGGCGACAATTAGGATGACCGGTTGACGACAATTATCTTGGCCGGTTGGGTGTGACAATTGGCACCTTGTTTTCCACTGTGGAGCACAAGGTGCCGGGTCAACACATAACCAACCGACAAGAGGAGCTGTATATGCAGCATCGACAAGATAGCGTCAGCCAAGAAGTGGCTGCCGCCAAAGCAGGAGTATCTGTCCGTTCAGGGCGGCGTATAGAAAAACCAGGAGCACCCCGCAATCAAGCCGAGAGAGACTGGCGCGCCCGAGAAGATCCGTTGGCAGCGTTATGGAATGCCGAGCTGGTGGTATTACTGGAGAGGGAACCCTCACTAACCGGCACCACCTTGCTGGAATACTTGGAAGAACCTTATCCTGGCCATTACGACCAAAAAATATTGCGCACGCTGCAACGTCGGATCAAGCAGTGGAAGGCGTTGAATGGGCCGGAGCGAGACGTTATTTTTCGCCAACAGGCGGTCGTCACACAGCAAGGCTTTTCCGACTTTACGCACCCAGATAGCGCGATCACGATCCAGGGCGTGCTCTTCAAACATCGGCTGTATCAATTCCGTTTAGCTTACAGTGGTTGGCGCTCCGTCACGCTGGCACAAGGCGGGGAAAGCTATGCCGCCCTTGCCTGTGGTTTACAGCGTGCGCTACAGCAGGCGCGTGGCAGTCCGATTGAACACCGCACTGACAGCTTGAGCGCGGCACGCAATAACCTTGGCCAATCTCACGAGAATGGCGTGGTTGAATGTGCCAACGGCTCATTAAAACGCCGTCTATCCCAGCAATTGAAGCTACGCGGGCATCATGACTTTGAGAGTGTCGAGGCCTATCAGGCCTACCTTGATAAGGTGGTCGAAAAGCTCAATCGTCGTTCTCACACACGTTTTACCGAAGAGCGCCAGACATTACAGCCGCTGCCGGTGTTCCAGGCCGCCGACTACCAAACACTCAATCTCAACGTGACGCGGTCTTCGACGATCGAAGTTCGCCGCGTGCTTTACACGGTGCCCTCTCACCTGATCGGCGAGCGCGTTCAGGTCAGGCTCTATCACGACAAACTGATACTGCGTGTAGGGCAGCACGAAGCCTTAACCCTACGGCGTGTTTATCCTAAACCAAGCGAGAGCCGTGCCCGTAGCGTCAATTACAAACACGTCATTCGATCGCTGGCCGCCAAGCCACAGGCGTTTCGTTACTCTCAGCTGCGCGATAATCTACTGCCCGATGACAACTACCACCAACTCTGGCAGCTGGCCGATCAACACCTGGAGGCTCGCAATGCGTGCAAGTGGATCGTCACGGTACTCAGGCTGGCCTATGAGCATGACGATGAACAAGCGCTTGGGTATGATTTACTCGCTAGCGCCAAGGCTGGCAAGTTCGCGTCGATTACCGAGCTTCAAGCTCAATATCTCACCAGCAGCCAATCAGCGTTACATTCCACATCACCCCAAGCATGAGCTGGTCAGTTACGACGAGCTGCTATCGTCGATGACGGGCACCAATCAGCAAGTTGATTTGGCTCAAGAGGTGTCGTTATGAGCGCTTCAGTCGCCCTACCATTAAAAGAACTTCGCCTGCCAGCCTTTAATCGCCACTATCACTCGCTGTGGGAAACCTTTGTGGAGAAAAGCTGGTCGCACACGGATTACCTTGCCACCCTGTGTGAGTATGAGCTGTCAGACCGACACCAACGCAGGACCCAAGAATGGGTGCGTGAAGCCAAGTTGCCTGTCAGTAAAACCTTTTTACGGCTCTGGAACAAGACCGCTTCAGCAAACCCAACCAAGTGGCACTGGCAAAGCTGCAACAGGATATGGATTGGGCGCACAAGGCAGATAACGTCCTGCTGTTGGGTCCCAGTGGTACGGGCAAAACCCATGTGGCCGCAGCTCTGGGCCATAAACTCATTGAACAAGGCGTGCGCTGCAAGCGGTTCCCTGCCATCGCTCTGGTTCAACACTTACAGCAGGCCAAGCGCGACTTGGACTTGATGACCGCCATGACGCGGTTGGATAAATACCGGCTGATCATCATTGATGATATTGGTTATGTGAAGCAAGCCGATGCAGAAACGCATGTGCTGTTTGAGTTTATTACTCATCGTTACGAGAGCGGCCGCTTAATCATTACTGCCAACCAACCGTTCAGCGAATGGGATCATATCTTCCCGGACAGCATGATGACGGTAGCCGCTATAGATCGACTGACCACGCGACAATTATCGAGATGCCAACATTCCCAGGAATACAGCTCATATGGGCGGACGGTGGTTATACAGGAAATGCCCTCAAAGACTGGATCATGAATTGCTTTAGTGTTATCTGGACGGTGGCTTTACGTCCCAGGAAAGTGTTTAAGATTGTCAAATTTCGATGGATTGTAGAAAGGACCTTTGGCTGAATGAATCATGAACGTCGGCTGAGCAAGGATTATGAATATTTATCGAAAAGCTCGGAAGCATGGATCCAACTGGCCGCCATCAAGCGGATGGTCCGATGGCTTAGCTAAAAAACGCTCGATTTTTTGTAAAAACGGTATTTTACAAGGGCGTTGATTGCTTACTGTTAGGCGATAGGTCGAAAACTAACGGTTTTTCAGTGATCTTTGCCGAAAACAGCAGAGACAATGAGAGGCCGGGTCGTTTTTTTAAAGCCCTTAAATGAGGGAGGGCCGAAGGCATAGACTTTCCGGATACCCTCTTAGAAACAAGCCCTCGATGTAGTTTCGCTTGTAAAAATCGATAGTGAGCTTTACTGCCTCGTCAACGCTGAAGCGAGCGAGCCTGACGGAGCTGGAAACTCGATTAACACAATAGCTGCAATCGTAAACACAAAAGTTGGTTAGCAGAATTTTCAGTAGCGAGATACAGTGGCCATCTGGCGCATAGCTGTGACAGACCCCCATACCGGGGGCGATGGAGTCCAATCCGCCTTTGCGAGCGTCGCGTTTGATAGCTCCGCTACTGGCGCAAGAGGCATCGTACTTTGCCGCATCGGCCAGTACGACTAACTTTTCGTTAAGTTCCATGGGACCCTCAAAAATACTGTGATTATATATAGCATTTTGAGAAAAAGAACTCTCAATTGGATTTGTCGAAAAAGGGTATAACTTGCTCTTGTCGGGATTGGATAACTAGAAAGCAGCGCAGAAGTTGAACATAGTGACAACCACTCAGCTAATCACTTGACACCGTGTTAATGGCTCGACGTTATTAAACTACGAATTACCCATCGGCTTCACTCATCGAGGACGGCAAGCAACGCCTTTTCCATCAAGTAGCGCGCCTGATTGGCGTAGGAATAAATACAGGCATGGGTTGCGGCTTGCTGCCAATAGTCGGACTCGCAGTTTTTGCTGTAGTCTTCAAAGGCATTCAGGCGACCGATAAGATCGACTAAATGATTGACACACTCGCAGTTGAGATTATCGCCGCTTTGGTTGAATTCAACCAATTCCTGTTCACTGAACTGCCGAGGATAGGGCGTCGAGGGCAGTTTAAAACGCTCGTTATTGTATTCGAGTTGAGTTAAATGCTCTCGCAGGCGTAACACTTTGTTCATGGTTTCATCAATTCGCGCGTCGTCGATACCTCCAGCCACCAGAGTAATGCGGCACTGAGACAGTTTTTCCCTGATACTTTTGTCTGCGTAAAGATAAAAAATAATTACGTGTGTTTGCTGTTCACTCAAGGTCTTAAGGCTTTCAAATTGATCGTGGTTGAGTGTGTCCACCTGGAAAACACTGAAGGTTGGCAGTACTTTCAAGTTGCCTGAACCGAGATAGCTTCCACTACTGAGATCGGAAAACTCAAACTCAATGTTAGGAAAACGTCGTTTGTGACTCTTAAAGTAGGCGCACAAACCGGGGCCAAAGACCTGGGCAGAAAGCATTTCTTGCTGCTCGTCCAGAGGATCCATTTGTCCAGATTCTAATAGCAGGCTAGTCAGTGATTTTGTGGGCAAATGAGCGACATGGCCAATGCGCACACCATTTTTTGTCAATTGTTTGAGTAACTTAAGATGGTGGATATCGGCTAGCGTGAATGCCCTCTGGCCGCCTTCACTGCGCTTTGATGGTTTCAGACGGTAACGACGTTCCCACATCCTAAGCGTATGCGCACTAATACCAGTCATGCGTGCGGCCACGCCAATACCATAAGTCGCTTGCTCAGTTCGTTTAACGTCGCTATTGATAACCACCTCGCTATTGGCAGCTCTGTTCATCTGTCGTCACCTCTCTCAGTTACCAATGATTAGTACGCTATTTATACTAACTACCTGTCAACTAAATGTCTAATTTGTAATTAGACATTTAATGAATAATTACAGTATAAGAAGGTAAAATCAGACAAATATTTAGAGGTAGCCGCAAAAATGTTAGACAAGAAACTAACGGACGTTGAAGAGTGGCCTGTCATTGATACCTACGAGCCCTCTTTCGACTTTGAACAAGAGACTTCTAACTCTCAGCCACTGCACCTCAATGACGAGCTCCCCAGTACAGACACGCGCGCACCGAAACAGCAAGCGTCGCCGGAGCAAACCGATGAATCCCTGACCACGGATATAATCGGTTTCTTTCACAGCAACTTGTCAGCCAACAAACTACTGGCACCCGAACAGGAAGAAAAGCTCGGACAGGACTTGGACAAATACTGTGAAAATACTGTGCTTTGCATCATGGAACACAAGTCTACAGCTCGAGACTTTGCGACAATCCTTAACTTCGCGAGCAAACATGCCGTCAAGGTGAATATGTTTCAGCAGAAGCAGCGCTACTACCTGCTTCGGCAAGAGCTGGACGGATTTTCGAACGATGCGCACAACCAGGCTCAGCTATCTAAATTGCTGAGCCTAGCTAAAAAAATACAGAAATCACTCACCGCAGAAGATGCACTACATAAAAAAATCAGTATAGCTATAGCATCGGTTAAATGGTCGAGGCCGCTGATTATGGCCATTGCCAAACGCTACCAGTGTAATGCAGGTAATGAAACAGCCCTCGAGCACGCACTCGGGGAATATCTGAGCGCGATCAAATATCACAGCCAGACAAATCCGCAAGAATTGTCGACAGGGCATCAAGATCAACAGTTGCGAACTCTGATTGCAAGTTACCTGCGCACCAGAGACACTCTGGTTGAGAAAAACCTACCTCTGGTCTTGAGCATTGCAAAAAAATATGCTTCAGATCGCGAAGATTTGATGGAATTGGTTCAAGAAGGCACTTTGGGATTGATACGAGCGACGGAAAAATATCGCATCTCCACTGGCAACCGCTTTTCTACTTATGCCTACAATTGGATCGAATCCAAGGTACGTCTGGCAAAAGTGAATACCAATAACATCATCGCCATATCGCCAGAGATCAACCGCGAACTCGGCAAACTGCAGGCCTCAAAAGAAAATCTGCGGCACGCCGGAAAAGACCTCTCAAAAGACTCTCTCGCTAAAGATCTCAAACTAAAATCGAGCAGAATATCTCTACTGGAATCCATCAATCGCGACTGCCTCTCGATGGATGATTACCAACTGAACTCTGGGGATAGCAACTTACATAATGTAATTGCCGATCGAGATACTCAAGTTCTGAAACGAATTATGGATAGTGACCGCAAGGACAAGCTTCAAGCCTTCGTTCGCCGCCATTTGACAGACCGGGAATCCTATATATTGCTTGAGAGATATGGCTGCATTGATGCTGTCCCAAAAACCATACGAATATTGTCGGACATACTGAACATCAGCCGAGAGCGAGTGAGGCAAATCGAGAAGAAAGCTATCGAAAAATTACAAAGCATACTCTCGGACCCCCGATCAGAGGAAAGTGACATCGGTGGACTGTCAGTCATCGATCGCTAAAAATGATCTCAGCCACGTAACCCACCGTCAAACCGGAATTAGAAAACAGACGGTGCGGAAAGCATTTCAACTGACCGTCCACCACGGACGCCATCTATACAAAGCAAGCACAATCCAAGCGCTACAATAAAGCTCTTGATAGTGCTATGCTCCTATCAGTAACGAGATTCTGTGACAAATAAAATCGTAAAAATCTGTTTCTCTTACTTATATAAATCACCAAATTTTTGCTTCAATTTAAGGTGTAAGACAACTTACTTATATCGGTATTAATAAGTTACCGATAATATCCACTCTAGGTTTATTGTATTCACGCAATAGTTAGTGAAACTGGTTGGTTAACCAAATTATATTGCCAACCAAACATCCAGATAATATTGAATAATTTAAAAGAAATAATAGTACGCTGGCAGCTTGACTTTATTAGCAATAACCAGTGGCAATGACTCAAAAAAATGCAAAAAATTATGCGACCATTATCGTGTTGCAACAATCACAGCCATATCCTTGGACTTGATAAGCAGGCTTACCGTAGTTTGGTTTCTAAAATTATCATCAAAAATCAATTCAAAAAAGCAGGAGAACACCTATGATAAAACTTTCAACTCTAATTGCCGGTGGTTTTGCGGCCAGCTTGGCGTTTAGTGCCGGTGCCGGTACTCTCGATGACGTCAAAAAGCGTGGAGCTCTTTCCTGTGGCGTCAGCACAGGTCTCGCCGGCTTTTCCCAGAAAGATGAAAAGGGCACCTGGAGTGGTCTTGACGTCGACGTTTGTCGCGCGGTTGCCGCTGCAGTTTTGGGCGATGCCACAAAGGTTCGGTACAAACCTTTAACGGCGAAAGAACGATTCACTGCTCTGCAATCCGGCGAAATCGATGTGCTGTCTCGCAACACCACCTGGACTCACACTCGCGATACTTCACTGGGCCTCAATTTTGCAGGAACCATTTACTACGATGGTGCGGGCTTTATGGTGCGCAAGAATTTGGGTGTTAAAAGTGCCACTGAACTGAATGGTGCCAATGCCTGTATTCAAGCGGGCACCTCTACGGAACTCGCTATCTCCGATTATTTCCGCGAAAACAAAATGAGCTATAAAGCCGTTACCTTTGATACTTCCGACCAAACACGCATCGGATTTGAATCGGGCCGCTGTGACTTTTTGGTATCCGACCAATCACAACTCTACGCTTTGCGCATTGGCTTGAAAGATCCTGCAAGCGCCATTGTTCTTCCCGAAGTCATTTCCAAAGAGCCTTTGGGACCTGTTGTCCGCCAGAACGATGACGAATGGTTCAATATTGTGAAATGGGTTGTCAATGCGATGATTGAGGGAGAATTTCAGGGAGTGAGTTCATCAAATGTCGACGCGATGAAGGCCGACGGTAAGCCCGCCCAAAAACGGTTGCTAGGTGTCGATGGCAATCTAGGTGGAAATCTTGGGCTATCGGACGATTGGGCCTACCAGGTGATCAAACAGGTTGGCAACTACTCCGAGTCGTTTGAACGAAACGTTGGTGCCGGCTCTCCTCTGAAAATTTCACGCGGCTTAAACGCTCAGTGGAATAAAGGCGGTATCCTCTACTCACCCGCCATGCGTTAGTTGTTAACTCTCCAAGGGCATCGTCAGATGCCCTTGTTGTTTCCAATTGAATAAATAGAAAAATTCACAAATGTTCTCCCCAAAAACAACCGAACAAATGCAGGTCTCAGCCCGTCAATCGGGGACATCGAAAGGGGCCATTTACAACAATCCCAGATATCGAGCACTGTTCTATCAGGTTGCTATGTTGCTGGGCCTTATTTATTTTTTCTATGGCATTGTTTCTAATACGCTTGCCAATATGGAAGCCACAGGGATCAAAACGGGATTTGATTTTTTATCGGCCACCGCGGGTTACGACGTACTTATGTCGCTCATCTCTTTCGACGCGACCGATACTTACGGACGAATTTTTATCGTAGGCTTTTTAAATACCATTTTAGTTTCATTTATTGGCATTTTTTTCGCGACCGTACTAGGCTTTATTTTTGGCGTTGCTTATTTTTCGCACAACTGGTTGATTAGAAAAATTGCCATCATCTATGTAGAAATCTTTCGAAATATCCCACTGCTACTACAAGTATTTTTTTGGTACTTTGCCGTGCTGTCGGCACTGCCAAGTACGCGCGAAAGCCTGAGCCTCGGCGAAGCATTCTTCCTCAATATCCGCGGTTTTTACTTTCCAAAATTTATCGGTGAGGGAGGGTCTTCATTAGTTTATCTCTCCTTTCTGGTCGCCCTGGCATCTATCTTTTTCCTGAAAAAATGGGCAAAGAAACGACAGGAGGATACCGGCGAACAGTTTCCAGTCTTTTACACAGGTCTGGGAATATTTTTTGGCCTGCCTCTATTGATGTTAGTTATAACCGGCTTTCCCTTTCAAATTGAATATCCGGCATTAAGAGGCTTTAATTATTTTGGTGGTGTGACGGTCATTCCTGAGTTAATGGCATTATCTATTGCCCTGTCTGTTTATACCGGTGCCTTTATTGCTGAAGCCGTCAGAGCCGGCGTTCAATCGGTTCCCAATGGACAGACCGAAGCAGCGCGTAGCTTGGGTCTCAGAGAAAACCGTATCATGTCGTTAATTATTGTTCCCCAGGCTATGCGCGTCATTGTGCCTCTGTTGAACAGCGAATATCAGAGTTTGGTTAAAAACTCGACTTTAGCGGCGGCTATCGGCTATCCCGACCTGTTTAATGTATTCGTGGGCACGGCCCTGAATCAGACTGGACAAGCGATCGAGACCATCTTTATAACTATTATTGTTTACTTCGTATTAAATATGATTATTTCCTTTTTAATGAACCACTTTAATCGTTCAGTAGCTTTGGTAACACGCTAAAGGGTCTGGTATGAAAGAATTTAAGCCATTGCCATCCCAGCCTGCGCCCTCCCAGGTCGTTGGCGTCGCCGCTTGGCTGCGCGAAAATCTGTTTTCGTCCATTGGCAGCTCTATTTTCACGGTGATAGTTACCTTTTTCCTGATCAAGTTTTTCATACAGATAGTTGATTGGGGTCTGATTTCTGCCAACTGGTATGGAGATACTCAAGCGGACTGTACTAAAGAAGGAGCCTGCTGGGTATTTGTTAGCGCCTGGTTACAGCAATTCTGGTACGGCAGTTTTCCCGATTCGCAACTATGGAGAGTTAACTTATCGCTGATCGTTCTGTTCGCAGTGATTGTCGCCTCTTTTGTTTTGCCCAAACACTTACGGTTAAAAATTGTTATTCCAGCATTTTTGCTGCTGCCTTTTATTTGTATGGCGATATTGGATGGCCGCTTATTCGGTTTGCCCCAAGTGACAACCGATCTGTGGGGTGGATTCTCACTGAACATTTTAATAGCGGCGGCTAGCATTATCGTGGCCTTTCCCTTCAGCTTCTTATGGACTTTGGGGCGCCGCTCGGATATGGCCTTTATTCGTTCGGTTTCTGTTATCTTCATTGAATTTTTCCGCGGAGTCCCTGTACTAGCGCTATTCTTCATGGGTTCGGTAATGCTACCTCTGTTCTTTGCCGAGGGAACTAATATCGATAAACTTATTCGCGTATGGATCGTACTGATATTTTTTATGTCGGGCTACATGGCTGAGGTATTTCGCGGTGGCTTCCAGGCGGTGCCTCAAGGCCAATATGAAGCAGCTGACTCACTGGGGCTAGGCTATTGGAAAAAAACATTACTGATTTTATTGCCCCAAGTTATCAAGGTCTCGATGCCAAACATTCTGGCAACGTTTGTTATGTTGTTTAAGAACACCACATTTTTGCTGATTATCGGCATACCCGAATTGGTTCAAACACTACAAAGCGCACTCAGCAATTCGAATTGGCTTGGTGGCTATACTTTGGAAGGCTACTTGTTTGTAGCTTTCGTATTTTGGGTAAGCTGCTTTAGTATGTCGATAATGGCGAGCAAAATTGAGAAAGAATTAGATACAGACAAACGGATTTAATTAAGGTGATCGAGATGAGCAAACCGGATAAAAAACAAAACAGCGATAACGTTATCGTGATTGAAAATCTTAATAAATGGTACGGCAACTTCCATGTATTGAAAGATATCAATCTCACCGTTGAGAAAGGCGAGCGTATCGTCATCTGTGGTCCCTCCGGTTCCGGTAAATCCACCATCATCCGATGCATCAATCGTCTGGAAGAATTTCAACGCGGCTCGCTTATCGTAAATGGAGTGGAGATGATTGAAGATGTAAAAAACATCGAGATGATTCGCCGAGAAGTGGGAATGGTCTTTCAGCACTTCAATCTGTTTCCGCACCTAACTATTTTGGAAAATCTGACGCTCGGTCCGATCTGGGTTCAGAAGAAGCCGAAGCACGAAGCCGAAGCAACAGCCATGAAATACCTGGAACGGGTAAAAATTCCCGATCAGGCGCAAAAATATCCGGGACAGCTCTCCGGCGGACAACAACAGCGAGTAGCCATCGCGCGTTCGCTGTGTATGTCACCGCAGATCATGTTGTTCGATGAACCCACTTCTGCACTTGATCCCGAGATGATTAAAGAGGTCTTAGATGTAATGGTCGAATTGGCTGGAGATGGGATGACCATGTTGTGTGTAACCCATGAAATGGGTTTTGCCAAAAAAGTTGCCGATCGAGTTATTTTTATGGATGCAGGTGAAATTGTGGAACAGAACACTCCTGAAGAGCTATTTAACAATCCGCAGACAGACCGTCTACAATTATTCCTTAGCCAGATTCTGGCGCATTAACTTTCCGTAGATCCCAATAAGGGATACTATTGCGCTGTTGTAATTGTTGATCTTATTGCTGTCCGTACAAAAACCTCCGTAACTTTTTTGTAACAAGGAAAAGTCTATGATTGAGTGGCTTGATAGCACTGTTCTTTATTGGCATTGGATCGTTATTGGGCTGCTGCTGATCACCTTTGAGATGCTGGTCCCGGTATTCGTCCTATTATGGTTAGGTATCGCAGCGCTCACTGTAGGCTTCCTGCTGTCTGTTTTCCCCATGGGTATTAGTGCACAACTAACCCTTTGGGTCATATTATCCTTCCTTCTCGTTGCCCTCTGGCATCGTTTCGTCTCCCCCAGAATATCCGACCGCACTCTCGCTGGTTTATCCCGCGAAGCAATAGTGGGCCAAGTCGGTCTTGTCATCTTTTTCAATCGAGAAGACGGTCGTGGAAAATTAAAGTTTCCCGCCCCAATCGTCGGCAACGATGAATGGGAGTTTATCTGCACCGGCACACTTAACCACGGGGATAAAGTTGAGGTAAAAGATATTTCCGGAAATAGTTTAATCGTCAAACCTTTACACTAAGCAATGTCATTGCGTTTCAAAAATGAAGCATCCAATAAGTGATGCTTCAAAACTGCTAATTTACCGAGGTAAAAATTAATGGAAGCTCTATATATCGCCGCTTTTTTTGCGGTTTTAATCATTATCACCCTACTGAAGGCAGTACGTATCGTTCCCCAGGGCTATAAACATATTTGTCAACGTCTGGGGAAATATAATCGCATCTTAAACCCTGGTCTCAATATTATTGTGCCCTACTTCGACTCGGTACCTTATCAAATCACCACTAAAGATATTGTTCTGGACATTCCGTCTCAGGAAGTAATCACGGAAGATAATGCCGTCATTATCGCCAACGCAGTCGCTTACATTAATATTATTCAACCGGAAAAGGCGGTCTACGGAGTTGAAGACTATATTCTTGCGATTCGCAATCTCGTACAGACAGCGCTGCGTTCAATTATTGGTGAAATGTCCCTCGATAGTGCGCTCTCTTCCCGCGATCAAATAAAAGCCAGACTCAAAGCCGCTATTTCTGACGATATTGCCGACTGGGGAATTGTGCTCAAAACAGTAGAGATTCAAGATATTAGTCCGTCAACCACCATGCAACAGGCAATGGAAGAACAAGCAGCCGCCGAGCGCCAAAGACGGGCTGCAGTCACAAAAGCGGAAGGGGAAAAGCAGGCCGCTATCCTGGAGGCTGACGGTCGCCTTGAGGCATCCAGACGCGATGCAGAGGCACAAATCGTATTGGCCAATGCCAGTAAAACAGCGATCACTATGGTAGCCGAGGCCGTCGATGGTGAATTGCCAATCGCCTATCTGCTCGGAGAAAAATACACCAGTGCAATGGAAAAACTGGCTTCATCATCTAATACCAAAACCTTCGTGTTACCGGCAGATTTGCTCAGCACCGTGAAGGGGATCCTGGGGCGATAGCATCATCTTCTGTCTAGCCTCGACAAGTTTGACGTTGGGGCCGCTTACAACCTTATCTGGCCATGGTAAACGGTACTGGCGGGTCCGGTCATCCACACCGAATCGCCCTCACCCTGCCAGCTGATCTGTAGACGACCACCAGGCAAATTGACTTGAATTTTTTCATCTAACAAGCCCTGAATGCGGCCGGCAACTACAGCGGCGCAGGCTCCTGTGCCACAGGCCAGGGTTTCACCAACATTGCGCTCGTAGACTCTCAAATTAATGTCACTGCGGGAATTCACTGCCATAAAACCGGCATTGACACCCTGTGGAAAATACTCATGCTTTTCAATCAACGGACCTAAATGGGCCACGGGCGCCTGATCAACCGCATCAACCAGCATCACTGCGTGTGGATTGCCCATCGATACCGCCGCTATTTCAATCTCGCAATCGGGTAGCGGCAAGCGATAAGTGTCCTGGCGATGCTCAGCGATATAAGGAATACGTTCGGGTTGCAAAACCGGTGCGCCCATATCGACGGTAACATCACCGTTGTCTTGGATCCTCAAGGTCATGCGACTGGAACAAGTTTCCGCCACGATTACAGACTTGCCAGTTAATTGACGGTCTCGCGCGAACTTGGCAAAACAGCGAGCACCGTTACCGCAATTTTCTACCTCGGTACCATCTGCATTAAAGATACGATAGCGAAAATCCGCATCGTCCGACTGTGGCGCTTCTAGGAGTAAAACTTGGTCTGCGCCTACCCCAAAACGACGATCCGCTAATGCCTTAATCTGCTCCGAACTCAACTGTACCCGCTGATTAATTCCGTCAATCATAACGAAATCATTGCCGAGACCATGCATTTTGGTAAATCGTAGCAACATCAGTTTTAATCGTAGTCAACTTAACTAAATGGAGGATTATCTTGCTTGGCAATTATTGAATTGTTCATTTAATCTGAGGGAATTAATTGTTCGCCTTGCATCAGCTGCGCCACGGTCTCTCGTTGGCGGATGAGGTGGAGGCGCTCGCCGTCCACCATTAGCTCTACTGGTCTTACTCGGCTATTGTAATTAGAGCTCATGCTAAAGCCGTAGGCCCCCGCCGACATTAGCGCGAGTAAATCGCCGTCCTCCAGAGCCAACTCGCGATCCTTGGCGAGAAAATCACCGGTTTCACAGACAGGGCCTACCAAATCCCAGGTCAAAACAGATGTCGCTGCGATTTTTTTCAAGGGCAAGACCTTCTGCCAGGCTTGGTAGAGTGCGGGTCGAATATTATCATTCATCCCGGCGTCGATGATGGCAAAATTTTTATGTGGCGTGGTCTTTAAGTATTCAACCCGAGTTATTAGTACACCAGCATTGGCGGCAATGGAGCGGCCAGGTTCTAAAAGTAGCGATAGTGGCCGGTCACCCATTCGCATTTTGATTTTTTGTAGATATTCTGCAATTGCTGGGGGTTGCTCATCCTGGTAGCTCACCCCAAGGCCGCCGCCTATATCCAGGTGCTCAATTGCTATACCCAAATCCATCAGGCAATCTATCAATTGCAACATCCGATCGAGTGCATCCAGAAAAGGGGTGATATCGGTTAATTGAGATCCAATATGGCAATCCACACCAATTATCCGAATGTTGGTTAACTTCTGCGCATACTGGTAGACCGAAATGGCATCTTCGATATCGACACCAAATTTATTTTCTTTCAAACCTGTTGAGATATAGGGATGAGTTTTTGCATCGACATCGGGATTGACTCTCAAAGAAACGGGTGCCTTTACACCCATACTGCTGGCGACTTCGTTTAAGCGTTGCAGTTCCCTAATGGATTCCACATTAAAACAGTGAATTCCAACTTCCAAAGCATATTTCATCTCGACCGCCGTCTTGGCAACCCCAGAAAAAACTACTTTGGCTGGATTACCGCCGGCACGCAGTACCCGCTCCAACTCACCGACGGAAACAATATCAAAGCCAGCGCCCAAACGCGCTAGAATATTTAACACAGCAATATTGGAATTAGCTTTAACCGCGTAACAAACTATTCCCGGATGATTGCCCAGGGCAGTTTGATACTCTAAAAAATGCTTGGTTAGCGCTGCTCGACTATACACATAGGCAGGCGTACCGTAACACTCAGCAATATCGGCAAGTGGCAACTGTTCACAGATGAGTTGCCCATCTCGATAATAAAATTCAGACATAAAAAGAAGGGGGTTATTTTTTAACTTTGGATTTTTCGGGAGGGAGTTCCGACTGCTGTGCTTGTGGTAGCTCCAATGGACCCGTCTGTCCACAAGCAGTCAGCAAAAGAAAAGCGGTCGCAATCAACACAAGAAGATGATTCATTTAAATATCTTAAAGCGTAGCCAAGAGAATTAATAGAAATCGAGTATAGCGACTATTCCGGTTGCTGGCTATCGCGAACATGGCTATCAAATTCCAAAAATTTTCGGTGTCACGCGCATCAATCTAGTGGTAGATATCTTCCTATATTTCATTTACTGAATAATTAATTTGCCAATAATTGAATGTATCGACTTAACTGGCCTTGTAGCGACGCCGTAGTTGCCAAATTCAGCAATATGAGAGTAGATGACACGACTGAATCCGTTACTTGCCATTCATCGCTCTATTACAATTTATAGACTTTTTAATGAAAACTATAGCACCCGGTAAAGCTTATTTTTGAGTATAGAAAATAACGACGGCTTTCTGTTTTTGGTCAAACATTTACCGAAAATATCATCGTAGTTAATGTCATAGCTTCCGGGTTCGAGGTCTTGCGCGATTTCGATTTTCCCAACTTGTTCGATGGTCTTTTTACCAGCGTCTACTAAGGATTGTTTTTTGCGATCATCCTCAGCAAGATTGAGCAGACGCGGTTTTCTCAGGGGCTGTTTAAACGTATCGAGTAACAAGGCGACTTTGGGTTTCAAGCGACTATCAAAGTTCTGTTCGACAATCACGCCGACTTCGCCAGTGTTCAACTCTACCAGAGTACCCGTGGGATAAAGACCGATACCGCGAATAAACTCCACGACTAGATCTTCCTGAAATTCGATACCGCGCACTTTGTACAGTCGCGAGACCGCTCTGGAAGGGGCAACCGGGCCGCCGATTCCTCTCGGGTGAGTAATTTCATCGTAAAAGGTTACGAGTCCCGCAATTTTTCCCAACAGGGGAATCTTGTCACCTCTCAGATGATTGGGATAACCGCTGCCGTTGATACGCTCACAGTGAGTTTTGACGACAGCGATGATTCGAGGCTCAACCCCGGACATTCTGCGCAGGATTTCCACGCTCCTTTCAACAAAGCTCTCGTACTCGGCTTGCTCTTGAGTATTGCGATTACTTTTCGACAAAAGGCTTTTAGGAATATGAGTCTTACCGATATCTTTCATCAGAACGCCCACAGCCAGAGTATCCAACTCTTTTTTATCCAGGCCGATATGGCGACCAAATAGAATGGCCCATACCGCTGAACGCACGGCGTGGGCATAGGTGTATTCATCGGCGTCGCGGATGCGACTCAACCAGGTGAAAGCGTCGGGATTGCGGATAATGCTATCGACCATATCGCTGGCCGTACGCTTGGTTTCGTGCGCGGAAACCAGTGCGCCACTGTTCAGTTGGGACATAACCTCGCTAACTGCATTAAAGACTTTTTGATGCAATTGTTTTGCTCGTTTAACTTCTTTTTCCAAAGGTTCGAAGTATAAATAGGTGTCGGGCTTGATCCTAAGGGGCGCAACGGAAACAGAGCGTTTGCGAGACAGGCTATCCAAACGGAATTTGCGATTTCCAGACCGTGGCATATTCCGAAGATTGGCTCGTGCCGGTGGAGTGCCCTTGACGATATCGATGTAGACATAGTCACAATGAGCACGCAATTGTTTGATCTCGTTCATATCGCGCACATAGAAGCCCTGAATAGGGAAAGGTGTTTGTGCCCAGGAACGATCGAGACCGGCGATAAACATACCGATGACCACTTCATTAATATTGATTTTGATCTGTTTGACGCTCAAGTAACGCTCCGTAAACAACTGCTAGGCGTACAATTTTTATACTAAGAGTCTGGCATAATTTCGCTGTATTTACATCACCGCCCGCATCCAGTGACCAGTGATGTAAACCATCTAGAAGTAGTAACGGCAAATATTATTAATCTGACAGATGTTGAGACAATGGGATTGTTAAATCGTTTTGCCCAAAGCACAAGAGGCTAGGTTTGATGTGACTCCAGATCTTGTCCTCTAGCTCGCCTTGGCAGGGTCAATCTTGCAAAACTCGACACGCGTAAGTTCGCTAGCCTTTATGGGCAAAAATGAAGCTTTAGAAAGTTTCTTTCGCGGCCAGGTTAGTTTCGCGCTCGATGTTAGCCGAGTGCGACCTTTGGGATAATTCGGCTACAGCTTCGAAATAAGCGCGGACATTCTCTGGGTTAGCCTGTGGAGTCACTCCATGGCCGAGATTGAAAATGTGACCGGTTCCCTCTCCATAGGCATTCAGTATAGAGGCGACTTCTTGCCGTACCCGCGTTGGGTTAGTGTAGAGAATGGCGGGATCCATATTCCCCTGCAAGGCAACCTGCCGACCCACGCGACGCCGCGCCTCTCCAATATCTGTGGTCCAGTCTAGACCGAGGCAATGAGCGCCCGTTTCCGCCATTTGCGACAACCACTGCCCACCGCCTTTGGTGAACAGAATAACTGGCACCTCTCGGCCCGCGTATTGCCGCAGCAGTCCAGAGATAATCCGCGCCATCGGTTGCAGGGAGAATTCTCGGTAGGCACTGGATGATAAAGCGCCACCCCAGGAGTCAAAAATTTGTACTGCCTGGGCACCGGCGCGGATCTGTGCATTTAAATAGTCGGTAATGGACAATACCAACTTATCCAATAAGCGATGAAAGACTTTGGGCTGGTTATACATAAGTGTTTTAGTTCGAGCGTAGTCGCGACTGGAGCCACCTTCTACCATGTAAGTCGCCAGTGTCCAGGGGCTACCACTAAATCCGATGAGTGGTAGGCGGCCGTTCAGTTCGTGGGCGATTAGGGCAACAGCATCCGTCACATAGCTCAAATCTCGCTCGGTCTTTACCACAGGCAGCGCATCGATATCGGCTTTGTTGACAATTGGTTTTCGAAAGCGCGGGCCTTCGCCGGCCTCAAAGTAAAGTCCAAGGCCCATGGCATCCGGAATCGTTAAAATATCTGAAAATAGAATAGCGGCATCAATTTCCGGATAGCGCTGCAAAGGCTGTAGAGTGACCTCGCAAGCCAACTCGGGATTGCAACATAAAGCCATAAAATCCCCGGCTTTTTTACGAGTCGCTCGATACTCCGGCAAATAGCGGCCGGCCTGGCGCATCATCCACACCGGTGTGCGGTCAACCGGTTGACGCAGCAGCGCCCGTAAAAAGCGATCATTTTTCAGTTCAGGCATCGTTATACGCTCTAGGAAGTTCTGGGAAGGAAATGAATTGTAAGGCCTATGTAAAACTCGCACCAGAACACGCCGAGTAATCCGGCATTGGAGCAATAATTATTGGACCGGGTTGTTTATGTAAAAAAGTATTGATAAGTCTAACAAGATCTTCAAAATTCCAGTACAAGTAGAAAAAACTATCGGGGCTGACCTAAGCCATATTTATGGCGTCCAATGTTAACCTTTACAGAATCAATGATCGACTTTCTTGCATCTGAATAAGTCGCTGTTAATGAATACAGTTTTTTTTAAATATTTACGGGATAATTGACTGCTGCTGACCCGGCAACAGTTTTTATCACTGGCTTAGTAAAAGTCGGAGCGCGCGCTCTAAATGCCTTCTTTTGGCGACACCAATCATAGTAATAATACTTTGGCATCTCTTAAAAAAAAATTGAAAAGCATTCGACCCTATTGGGAATTAATGCGCTTCCACAAACCCATTGGCATTTGGCTATTGCTCTGGCCAACCTGGTGGGGCTTGTGGCTATCAGCCGAGGGGTTACCGGACTTTTCCATATGGGTTATTTTTACACTGGGCGTCGTAGTAACAAGGGCCGCCGGTTGCGTCATCAACGATATTGCCGACCGCCGCTTTGACCGCCAGGTCGCACGCACCCACCAGCGGCCGCTAGCGGCTGGCGTTTTGACTCTGCGACAGGCTAAGATCACTCTTATAATACTATCGAGCTTGGCCTTGTTGTTGGTATTGCTGACCAACTTGCTCACTCTCTACCTATCTTTCCTGGCTGCAGGCATGGCTTGCTTATATCCTTTTATGAAGCGCTATACCCACTTACCGCAAGTGGTTCTCGGTGCGGCATTTTCCATGAGTATTCCGATGGCCTTTGCCGCTCAGACAGGCGAAGTTCCCGCTCTTGTAATTCTCGTTTACCTAACCAACTTGCTATGGACCGTCGTCTACGACACCTACTACGGCATGGTTGACCTCGAGGACGATAAAAAAATCGGGGTCAAATCCACGGCTATTCTTTTCGAGGGAAGTGAAGCGTTTATAACCGGCTCCATACAAGCCGTAGTATTAATCGGACTGTTACTGACTGGCCAGCGCTTCGGGCTCCATTGGCCGTATTTTTTTGCGGTGGCTGTCGCTTCGAGTTTGATGATTTATCACCAAATATTATTACGCCAGGGCCGTCGGCAATCCTACTTCAAAGCCTTTGAAAACAACCACTGGATCGGTGCCGTTATCTTTCTGGGTATTGCTTTGAATACTATGCTCGACTAATCGATGAGAGATTTCCATTGTCAAATAGTTAGAGCGCACGATGATGTCTACCCCCGCATTATCACGGTTAATTGCCGGTATTTTCAGGCGATCGGTGGTTTGTTTGCCGACCCCTGGATTGTCATATGACTGTCATAATGCATTGATCTAATTACTTGCAATTGAGCCAGTCATGCTGGAACTACCATGAATGAAGAAAAAACCATCCTTATTGTCGATGACGAGACGCCAATCCGCGATATGTTGCGTTTAGCACTAGAAATGGCAAATTACAATTGTCTGGAAGCCGAAGACGCGCAACAGGCCCATGTCATTATTATTGATAAAAAACCGGACCTGATTCTCCTCGACTGGATGCTTCCCGGCACCAGCGGTATCGAGCTGGCCCGACGCTTGAAAAAAAATGGGCTGACGGCCTCTATTCCCATCATCATGTTGACCGCTAAGGGAGAGGAAGACAATAAAATCCAGGGATTGGAGACCGGCGCCGATGATTACATTACCAAACCTTTTTCTCCCCGAGAGCTGGTGGCTCGTCTGAGAGCCGTTTTACGACGCGGCGAAAATCTTACTGCCACTGAATCTATTGTGGTCGAAGATCTCTGTATGGATCCAGTCAGCCATATTGTCACCATCCATGAATGCCCCATACAAATAGGGCCGACCGAATACCGCTTGCTAGAGTTTTTTCTAACACATCAGGAACGCGTTTACACTCGCGGCCAATTACTCGACCATGTCTGGGGTGGCAATGTCTACGTAGAAGAGCGCACAGTAGACGTCCATATTCGCCGCTTGCGTAAAGTCTTATCCATAGATGGCCACGAACGCTTTATTCAAACTGTGCGGGGTACTGGCTATCGCTTCTCGACCAAGTTAACCGCGAAGGCTTGATACCGATAAATAGATAGCTAACAGCGCTAACAATAACCATTCTGAGTGACATCCCATCGACACATTCACGATGGCGAGCTTTATCTACCTAGCCACAAAGTACTGGAGGACCTTCCTCTCTAATAGATCGAAAAAGCGTTGCTGGACTTTGCATCCGCGCCCTAAATAGAAAAAAAGAATGGTCTTTCAACCATCTCTTTGTGTTGTATGAGGGCTAAAATAGGTGCTTCTAGTCATTACTCCTCTGGGAGGAGATTATTCTTGCGCTTTGATGAGTTGATTTCTGAATGTTACCGCCTTCTGGGCATTCTGATCGGCTGTGCTTTGTTTGGCCTATTGATTGGCCATGTAAAAGTTGCTGTCTTACTCGGTCTGGTGTCTTACTTGTTCTATCACCTGTTCACGCTCAATCAACTATTAAACTGGCTAGATCGACCTGAGCTGGAAGAAATTCCCGACAAGGCTGGCCTATGGGATCGGGTATTCTACAAATTGAGCCAGGCCAAACGTCTGGAAATACGCGAGAAAAAACGTCTAAAATCAGTTATTTTCCAAGTAGAGTCTACGACGGCCGCCCTTAACGATGCCATCATTCTGTTAAATTGCGAGGAGGAATTAGCCTGGTGGAATGCCGCTACCGTTCGGCTACTGGATCTCAAATCTAATGATCTGGGCAGTAATATTCGCAACTTCATTCGCAACCCGAGATTTATAAATTATCTCGAAGCGGGCGACTTTATTATACCCTTGCCCCTGCCTTCGCTAAGCAACCCAGACATACAACTGGAATTCCAAGTTACCCGTTTTGGCCAGGGTGAAACGCTACTGGTCGTCCGTGACGTCACTCACATTTTTAAACTGGAAGAAATACGCAAAGATTTTGTCGCCAATGTCAGTCACGAACTGCGGACACCGCTAACCGTTATCCGCGGATATCTGGAAACCTTAGAAGATTCTCTCAAGCCAGACAAACTGAGACACTGGAGCAAAGCTTTCACGCAAATGCATCAGCAAGCCGTTCGTATGAGTACGCTTATCGACGACCTCACTATATTGTCGAGACTGGAAACTGATACTATTCAATATCGACAAAAGGCTATTCCCTTAAAGCTCTTATTGGAAATAGTCTCTAGCGAAGGTCGCGCCCTAGGCGCCGATAAGCGACAGCAGATTGTGTTGGGTTGTCGCGACGAGGTGTGGATTAACGGCGATGATCGCGAGTTACACAGTGCTTTTTCCAATCTGATGTCGAACGCAATTAAATACTCTGATCCAGGGACTACCGTTACCATCACGGCCAGGGCGCTGAGCAACGGCGACCTAGTGATTTCCGTCGTCGACCAGGGCATTGGCATAGAACAGCGGCATATCAGCCGCTTGACCGAACGCTTTTATCGAGTTGATCAGAGTCGTTCTATCGCTTCCGGCGGCACTGGCCTGGGGCTTGCTATCGTTAAGCATATTTTGTTGCGCCACGACGCTCGCTTGAAAATCGAAAGCCAACCCGGCGAAGGCAGTATTTTTAGCTGTCTGTTTCCGGCGGCGCGAGTGATTCGCGACCACACTGTGGTAGCCGCAACGGATAACATCACTTAAATTCAAAACGCAAATTGCGACTGGCTGAAGCAGAAAAATCCACCGTAGGATTTTTCGGTCAATCCTATTCCTCAAGATTTGTTGATCGGCATCATTCTAAAAAAGGCGTTTTTTTGTCTTGAAAGCTCAATTTTTTAGCAGTATTCATCTTATCGAAGCGGGCGTGTGGAACGACCTCTGCGGCACCGACTACCCATTTTTGCGCCACGAATTTTTTGCCGCCATGGAAGATAGTGGTAGCACGACTCGCGAGACCGGCTGGCAGGCTCACCACTTAGGGCTCAGCGAAGGCGGAGAGATGCTAGCCGTGATACCGCTATTTCTCAAATCTCACTCCTATGGCGAATATGTCTTCGATTGGAGCTGGGCGGAAGCCTGGCACCGTTACGGCCATGAATACTATCCCAAATTAATCAACGCCATTCCTTTTACACCTAGCTACGGCCCTCGCTGGGGCTTCTCCAACAAATTGGATGAAAATCAACAACAGCGGCTAATACAGAACTGCTTCGAAGCCATTGAAGAGGAGAGCAAACGCCTGGGGCTTTCCAGCGCTCACTTTTTATTTCACCGAGCGCAAGACAATACTGTGTTTACTGAAGGGAACTACCTGCAACGTATTGGCTGTCAATATCATTGGTTGAATCGAGACTACGGGGATTTTGAAGATTTTCTCTCGGAATTTACCTCGAGAAAACGCAAAAGCCTGAAGCGCGAGCGACGCCTTATCGCCGAACAAGACCTTAGCTTATCTATTTGTGAAGGTCGCGCGATCACCGAAGAAATGTGGCAACAGTTCTATCAGTTCTACCAGCTCACCTATTTAAAGCGTAGCGGCCATGGAGGCTATCTAAATATCGATTGCTTTCAGCGGATGGCAGAGACATTGCCCGAACACATGATGATGGTTCAAGCCCAACATCGAGATGACACCGTGGCCGCGGCGCTTTTCTTCAAAGACAAACAAACTCTCTACGGCCGTTACTGGGGCTGCAAGCAGGAATTCGATCAACTGCATTTCGAAACTTGTTACTACCAAGGTATCGAATACGCTATCAAGGCAGGACTAAAACGCTTTGATCCCGGCGCTCAGGGAGAACACAAAATTCAGCGGGGATTCACACCGATCATCACTTACTCACATCACAGAATCCAGGAACCGGCTTTTGCGAACGCTATCGAAAAATTTCTGATAGCTGAAACTCAACAGATAAAAGAACACCAAAAACTGGCTTGCGAACGGCTGCCTTTTAAGGAAGATTAAGCTGGAGTTCCTGCAATTTATTCGCTTTTAGTACCAATCCTGTTTTAAATCGATTAATCCATCCAGGTTTGTGACCTATCGAAATTACGGTAATTTCCCGCGGCTGTTATCGATGAAAAAGTAGCTACATAGGCAGAGAAAAAATATAAGTCAAATAAATATTTTTTAGCGGTCAAGATTAGCATCCCTTTTTCTGGAACAAGTGCTGCTCCGTATCCTAGAAAAAGTACTTATCAAATTATGCTTGGGCTCAGCTATTCTTTTTAGCTAATCTTTTCATTGAGAAAATAGCAGCTTCATTGCCGTGCAAGCGCCTCTGAATTACACCTGTGAAGCACTCGATGTTTTGTTAATCGCTCTGAATAGCTCGCGGCTTTTTAGCGTCTTGCCTTGCAGCAGATGTTCGAATGCGAACCGACTAAGTTTTTTCGCCGCGCGCCGGACTTCAATATCGATAAAGTCGTTGGCACCGATGGCGAGTAAATATTGACCAGAAATAGACAGGTAAGCGGTTTCCAATTGATGCGTTGATTCCAGTAATCCATGATCCGGAACAAAATAGTAAGTATTATCGCTTTCGATAGGGCAGCCACTGTCTGCACAGGCGTTAAAATCGATACCGTAGCCCAGCATATCCAGCAAATAAAATTCAAAATAACGCAGGCTAAATTCCAGGGGTTGGTTGTTTTCCAGGTTTACCAACAGTTTTTTATAGGCATGATAAATATCGTGAACGGGGCTTTCTGGCAGCAGCAACTGCATCAACAATTCATTGATGTAGAAGCCGCTGTAAAGATAAGTTCCTGTCAGCACGGTGGCCGGATCCGAGGGGTCAATATTGGTAAGCGTTTTTAAAGATGTGTTGCCCAACCAGGAAATACGCAGAGGAATGAAGGGTTGCAGGTAGTATCTTTGATTGAATTTTACTGAGCGGACAGCTCTCGCGACTAGTGCTATGCGACCATGGTCCTGGGTAAGCGCATCGACCAACAAACTGTTCTCACGGAAAGGCCGCGTATGCAGTATATAGGCGGGTTGCAGTTCAACGCGCATTGAAACCACCTGGTTTGTGTATGTTCTCTAGGAGCGGTATTGGGTCAGAAACAAGGAATTCTGAGATTTCAAATACGCTGTAAGTACTTGCTGTACGCCACGCTTAAACGACGAGATAAAGGGTGACAGCAAGTGCGATAAGCGTCGGCTCTTGCCCCCGAGGATTTGAAGTCTCGAGGTGTGCTCGCAGACACCTCCTCAGAATGACTGTCCCTGGGTGACTAGCCTGTTCCTGGGCGGTTATAAATGCTCGGGGGAAGCAGGACTATCGTAACCCAGGCTACGCAAAGCGCGTTCGTCATCCGACCAGCCGGATTTCACTTTTACCCAAGTTTTCAGCATAACTTTACTGGAAAAAAGCCGCTCCATATCTTCGCGAGCGCTTTTACCAATTTGCTTGATACGCTCGCCTTTTTCGCCAATCAAAATACGCTTCTGCCCTTCCCTTTCCACTAAAATCAACGCGTCAATATGGAGAATGGATTTTTCTTCTTTAAACGACTCGATCTGTACGGTGGCTTGATAGGGCAATTCGTCGCCTAACTGGCGAGTGATTTTTTCACGAATTAATTCGGCTGCTAAAAACCGTGAACTCTTATCAGTTAATTGATCGTCTGGATAAACATGTTCACTCTCGGGAAGATAAGTGCGGATCACTTTGAGTAAGTTATCCAAATTTTGATTCTGTAGCGCGGAAACCGGCACAACCTCAGCCACCTTGAGAGTTTTCAGTAAAAATTGCAAATAAGGTAGCAAGTCATTTTTATTATCTATTTGATCGATTTTGTTAACCACAACAAGTATCGGTGCTCTAGCGTGTTGCAAACGCTTGGCGACAAAATCGTCTTCGACGTGCCATTGCATTTTCTCTACTACAAAAACGATCACGTCGACTTCTTGAAGCGCGGTGGTACTCGTTTGATTCATGTAACGATTGAGTGCTTTCTTGTGGCCTTTATGCAGTCCCGGAGTATCGACAAATAAATATTGGGTATCTTCAAAAGTTTTAATCCCCAGTAAATTATGGCGAGTTGTCTGCGGTTTACGCGATGTGATACTGAGCTTTTGGCCCAGGAGATGATTGAGTAAAGTAGACTTTCCCACATTAGGGCGGCCGACGATCGCGATATAACCGCAGCGCTGAATATTGTCAGCCATAGTTTAGTACTCGATAGTGTTTTAGGACTCGATCTGTTTTAAAACGTGTTCCGCCGCCAGCTTTTCGGCCTGACGACGGCTCGACGCAGTCGCCCGCGGAGATTTACTCAGCAACGCCGTTTCACAACAGACGGTAAACAACTGATCGTGAGATTCACCTTGTGTATCTACAATGTCATAAACTGGCAAGGGTAGTTGACGAGCTTGCAAAATTTCCTGCAAACGAGTTTTTGGATCTTTTAAGTTTTTGTCGACTGTGAGATTCTGTAAACGTGGCGCAAATGTTTCTTTAATAAAATTCTGGCAGGCTTTCATTCCACTATCTAAAAAAATAGCACCGATCATTGCCTCGACAGTATCAGCGAGGATAGAGTCTCGACGAAAGCCACCACTTTTTAGCTCTCCCTCTCCCATAATCAAATAGTCGCTAAGTGCGAACTCGCGTCCAATATCAGCCAAGGTATCTCCTCTAACCAGATGAGAACGCAGACGCGACAAGACACCCTCTTTCTCTTCGGGAAACTGCTCAAATAATGCCTGGGCAACAGTTGCGCTTAGTAGAGCATCCCCCAGAAATTCTAAGCGCTCGTTATTTTTTGTACTAAAACTGCAATGGGTCAGCGCCATTTCCAGAAGGGATGGGTCTTGGAACTCATAGTTTAGACGAGTTTGCAGTTGTTGAAACTTCAACAAAATATTAGTCCTGAAGCGATTCACAGCATAGGTTGGGATTAGCGCTATCAAGTTGGTGCTTGAAAACAAGCACTATATCGATATTGTAAAAGAGGTTGAAACGCTCTTCGTATTCAGTAGTTATTAGCGTACCTGTTGAGATTCTAGTCACTTTGGTGGATTTCACGGGTTTACCGCGAATACCATTAATAACGAATATCTTTCTGAGTTTATCTTTGACCTCGTTCACCGTCATCGAGGGAAAAGTGGGATCCTCTGCCAAGGTCTTTAATGTGGCTATAACATAGCGATCGTCCAGGTAATGGGGAACCAATTTAGAGAAAATCAATACGCTAAATCCAAACAAAAAAATTACTACCAGCCAACCGATTGACGACAAGCCTCGTTGAGAAGTTAAGGTTTTCATAGGAATTTCCTCGGCTTTAAACTATCCGCGAGTAGGTTTATGGATCATCATTTATTTTATCGCACCAACACGAGAAAAGCTGGGCAAGCTGCTTAGACCGTCCCAATGCATCCAAATAGCGAAGGCTTTACCTACGATATTCTCTTCCGGCACAAAGCCCCAATCACGGCTATCTGAACTATTATCTCTATTATCACCCATCATAAAATAATGACCTTCGGGAACTAGCCACATTTTATTTTCCGGGAAGGCTACTGGCTTTGTACATTTACGTATTCTATGGGTTTCGTTATTTATTTCTTGCTCGAATAGCTGATAGTTTTCGCCTCTATATATGCATCTATCATTAAGATTTGACAATCGTTCTGACTCATTCGCGATAAAGGTTAACTTCAAGGGTTCATCATTTACAAAAACTTCATTGTTATAAGTACTAATTTTATCACCCGGCAAACCAATAACTCTCTTTATAAAATAGCGTTTTTCGTGGGGCGGGAAAAAAACCATCACATCTCCTCGCTGAGGATTATTAATATTAATAGTTTTTGTTCGGATAACTGGCAGACGGATGCCATAAGTGTATTTGTTGACCAGGATAAAATCGCCGACTTCGAGGGTCGGCACCATTGATGTAGAAGGAATTTGAAATGGCTCGACCAGAAAAGAACGCAGTATTAATACGATGAGTAATACCGGGAAAAACGATCGAGAATATTCAACCAATATTGGCTGTTTACCGGACTTGCGTTTTTTCGACAACAGCAACTTATCGAGCAGCACGATAAGACCGCTACCAAAAACCAGTACGACTAGAATTAAAGGGAAATTAATATCCATGAGCCGGTCTTAACCATTCATTATTTTTCATCATCAGGATTTTAAACTTAGTTGTCTACTCTCAAGACAGCCAGGAAGGCCTCTTGAGGAATTTCGACGTTACCGACTTGTTTCATGCGTTTTTTACCCGCCTTCTGTTTTTCTAACAGCTTTTTCTTTCGGGTAATATCGCCGCCATAACACTTTGCTGTCACATTTTTACGCAGTGCTTTAACCGTTGTTCGCGCGATAATTTGTCCGCCGATAGCAGCCTGAATCGCGACATCGAACATTTGTCGAGGAATGAGTTCCTTCATTTTTTCAGTAAAAAGGCGACCGCGAAATTGTGCATGTTCTCGGTGAACAATCAATGCGAGAGCGTCGACTTTATCTCCATTGATCAAGACATCCAAACGAGTTAAAGGCGCTTTTCTAAATCGAAGGAAGTTGTAATCCAAGGAAGCAAAGCCACGGCTAACCGATTTCAAACGGTCAAAAAAGTCCATGACAACTTCGATCATAGGTAGCTCATAGCGCAGCGAAACCTGACCACCCAGGTACTGCATATCTTTTTGTACGCCGCGTTTCTCGACGCAAAGAGTGATTACCGCACCAAGATAATTCTGGGGAACCAAAATATTTACCTCGGCAATAGGCTCACGCATTTCGCTAATGTCAGCGGTATCCGGCAGTTTTGAAGGATTGTCTACGTGAAGGATGGACCCGTCGGTGTTCAGTACTTCGAAAACCACAGTAGGCGCACTAGTAATCAGATCCAGATTGTATTCCCGCTCCAGACGCTCCTGAATGATCTCCATATGAAGCATGCCCAAGAAACCGCAACGAAAGCCAACGCCAAGCGCATCAGAGCTTTCTGGTTCATAAAATAAAGAAGCGTCATTGAGCGTCAGTTTCGTCAAAGCATCCCGAAAGGCTTCGTAATCCTCTGAACTAACTGGGAATAACCCAGCGTAAACTAGGGGTTTGATCCTCTTAAAGCCTGGCAGTGACTCGACCACCTCATAAGTATTGAAGTGGGTCAGAGTATCGCCTACCGGTGCGCCGTGGATATCCTTGATCCCCGCCACGACAAAGCCCACCTCTCCCGCCTTCAATTCCTTTAACTCCCGACGTTTTGGAGTAAAAACACCGACGCTGTCAACACTGTAGGATTTTCCGATGGACTTAGTGACGATCTTATCTTTGATCTTCAATGTTCCATGAATCACTCGCACTAGTGACACTACACCGAGGTAATTATCAAACCAAGAGTCGATAATAAGTGCCTGCAGCGGAGCATCGACGTCGCCTTGGGGTGGAGGGACTTGTATAACTAATTGCTCGAGAACATCCTGCACACCCAGACCAGACTTGGCACTGCAGCGAACCGCATCCATGGCTTCGATACCGATAATATCTTCAATTTCTTGAGCGACGCGCTCTGGTTCCGCCTGTGGTAAATCCATCTTGTTAAGTACAGGTATGACTTCGAGTCCCTGTTCAGTAGCGGTATAACAATTGGCAACGGACTGCGCCTCTACTCCTTGAGCGGCATCAACGACCAATAGTGCGCCCTCGCAGGCGGCCAGAGAGCGAGAGACTTCGTAGGAAAAATCCACATGCCCGGGAGTATCGATGAAGTTTAGTTGGTAGGTTCGGCCATCGCGCGCCTGATAATTTAGAGTAACGCTCTGAGCTTTAATGGTAATACCACGCTCTCTCTCGATATCCATGGAATCCAAAACCTGCTCAGCCATTTCTCTGACCGATAAGCCACCACAGTGTTGAATAAAACGATCTGCCAGTGTGGACTTGCCATGGTCGATATGAGCGATAATGGAAAAATTACGGATATGGCTGAGGTCAGTCACGCGGATTTGGTACCATCCAAGTAAGGAGTAATAAAAGAAGGGCTGGAGTTTACCTTAACAAACTATGGCAGGCTATAAATCGATGTAGGATCAGTAGCGATACGAAGAGGATATCCGGCTGATTACTTTGTCGGCGAATAGCGACTTCAGAATCACTAAAATCACTATTCGCATTTAGCTTATTCTTCAATAACGATACTTCGAAATAGCGGAGATCCACGCCTGATGACTCTTATCGGTAGCGGTTTGTTGGTTGGAAGAGCCTTTTCAATTTCCTTGAAAGAGGATACTGACTCAACCTGATCAAAACCTAATTGAACGACTATATCTCCCGGTTGCAATCCAGCTTTGGCCGCTGGGCTGTTTGGTGCGACTGATTCAATAACAACTCCGTCATTAACGCCCGTACTTTTTTGCATCTCAATAGTCAAATCCACCACCGACATCCCTAGGCGGCCATTGCCAGGGTTAGGTTGCCCAGAGGCAAGTGTAGAGTCAGAGTTATTGCGTGAACCAACTGTGACATCGATGTTTTTGCGTTTACCTTCACGCATGATTTCGACTTCTACTGTCGATCCAGCACGGATTGGACCGACGGCGTAGGGTAGGTCAGAAGAAGTTTCAATAGGGCGGCCATCAAATTTGAGAATAATATCTCCCACTTTGAGTCCACCACTTTCCGCGGGGCCACCTTGCTCAATTTGAGCAATCAGCGCGCCCTCTGGCCGTTTCAGACCAAATGATAGGGCGAGATTTTTGTCTACATCCTGAATAATAACGCCCAACCAACCCCGGTCGACCTTACCATTTTCCTTTAATTGCCCAATGACATTCGTCGCCAAATTGGAGGGAATAGCGAACGAGAGGCCAATTGAGCCTCCGGAGCGGGTGTAAATTTGTGAGTTAATACCGACGACTTCACCGTCTAAGTTAAATAACGGACCACCGGAATTACCTGGGTTGATCGCTACGTCACTCTGGATGAACGGTACATAATTTTGCCGGCCATCCGCTGGAATACTTCGACCGATGGCACTTATGATGCCTGCGCTGACGGAGTAATCCAGGCCAAATGGGGAACCGATTGCCAATACCCACTCTCCTACCTTTAGCTGATCAGAGTCGGCAAACTTCAAAAAAGGTAACTTTTCGGCATCTATTTTCAATAGTGCCAGATCGGATTGGGGGTCCACACCAACTATATTTGCCGCGTATTCACGGCGATCAATCAGCCGCACCGTAACTTCCGTAGCGCCATCAATGACATGATTGTTGGTGACGATGTAACCATCACTGGAAATCAGAAAGCCGGAGCCCATGGAGCGAGAATCTCTTCTGGGCATTTGTCTTGGATCGAAAAAGTGCCGGAAGATCTCGGGGATGTTTTCTGGCATTTCGAAATTTTGTGTATCAGCATCACCAGCCCTGCTCACAGTGGTAATTTTGACCACCGCAGGTGATTTTTTCTCAACCAGGTTGGTAAACTCAGGCAGACTACTTGCCTGTAGAGGAACGGTGGAACTCAGCAATAAGATTAGCCCCAACAAACTTCGGTGAGCGTAACTAAAAAGCATATGACTTTTCCTCATGGATACTTGAACTGGCTTCGTTAAAACTGGAAGGCTTGCAGTTATGTTTAATATGGCTCACTAAGCTGATTAAAAAGTTTAGTGAGTCCATTGAAAAAATTCTGAAAGCATAAACTATTTGGGCGAGTGGCCAGTGAAGTCGGCTTTGCGGAAACTGATTCACTAACCTGGTGTTCTATATTGTGGGGCCTATGTCACCCTGCAAATGCAGTTTTCTCAATTTTGGTTAAATTATTCTCGGTGTTTCACTAGCGATCAATGT
>JBLIHY010000010.1:0-35756 GCA_047634655.1 Cellvibrionaceae bacterium | reverse complement strand
AGTCAAAAGCTCTTGGTGACGCGGTAGTGGCATATGCAAAAAATATTGACAAGCTAGAGTCCCTATTACCTGTGGTTAAACGTATTGCCCACAAGCACGTGAGTGTTGGTGTTGAGCAACACCACTACCCAATAGTCGGTGAAACTCTACTTGAGGCGATTGCTGATGTATTGGATCTTTCTAATAATCATCCGGCTATCATTGCTTGGGCAGAGGCTTACAACCTTCTTGCGAATATATTTATCTCCACAGAATCGTCTGTTCGTAAAGCCAATGCAGAACGCCAGCATGGATGGGTTGGCTTTAAAAAGTTTAAAATACATCATATTGAAAGAGAAACTCCCTTAATAAAATCCTTTTACCTTTTACCTCGTGACGGATCGTCTGTTCCGAGCTTTTCAGCTGGTCAGTACATCGGAGTCAAAGTCAATACTGAGGGGAGCAAGTATACTCAAATTCGCCAATATTCCCTGTCCAAGAAATGGGCATTTCGCATCACAATCAAAGCGGATATTGAGGATAGCAATTATATTCAAATGCGCCAGTATTCCTTGTCCAAGAGGTGGGGATTTCGCATCACAGTAAAAGCAGAGCCGCAGGGACTGGCGTCAAATTTTTTACATGATTGTGTTAAAGGGGATTCGGTATATGTGCAGTCTCCAACAGGCGTATTTACTCTGTCAGGTTCACCAAGGAGAAAAATTTTCATTGCTGGAGGTGTAGGTGCCACACCTTTGATGTGCATGTTGCACGAAGCTGCAGAGAAATCAATCGACCCCAGCGACATATTGTTTATACAGTGTGTAAACGGGAGTTCCGATAGAGTTTTTCACAATGAGCTGCTAAATCTCAGATCCAAGTTCGATTATCACTATAAACTCTGTGTTGAAGAGGCGGATGTTGGGGACCATCGTGGTCGTCTAAACCAGGAAATCCTCACGCACTGGATGAATGAATTGAATTTTCACGGCGAAAATTCGGAAGTATATCTTTGTGGTCCAACACCATTCATGTCTGGATTAAAGCAAATGTTGCTTCAGTCAGGCTTTGCGGACGACCATCTCCACTATGAAGTTTTTGGCCCTAGGGCGTAACGTTTTGGACCTTATGCCGTGGCGCCCGTCTTCTGGGTTTGGTATCAAAAATCGGGAAGCTGGTGCAAGCTGAACCAATGGAGTCAGCGTATGAGTATTGTTAACAAACGAAGCCACTAGCATGCTTCAACAAAACCAATGGGGTTAAGTCAAGATTTATCCCCAATGTCGTCTATTAAAGTTATTTTTAGATGATTAAACTATTTTTACCGGAATATTTTTTTACTTAAATCATCTCTTCCCCATGAAGGGCTCATAAGGTGGAAGTGATCACCAAAATTTTCTAGTTTAAATAGCTCTTTCTTCAAAAAATCTATTCCTTGTTTATCACAATATATTTCCACCTCACATGGAGCTTCATAACGGGCGTTAGTCTTCATTCTGCCGACAAAGGTCGAGCCCATCTGGTCGAGTGTGTAATACCAGCCATAGTCATTGTAGGCCTGGTCTACAACGTAAATCACACTAGACAGTACGGGCAAAGTTGCCAAGGTTTTACGATCATTGACCTTAGCGTGTGTCATCTCAAAATACACGGGAACTTCCGCATTCGGGTCATACACGGTATGCAAGTTAATCCCCGCTTTGGTCGAACGAAACTTGGCCCATTCAAATTCAAATCAATCGTGGTGGAATCAATCTCACCATATCAGCGGCCACCTTGCCTAGAAGCTGTGAACGTACTTTCTCCAATAGATAAAAGAACGTTTCCTGAAAAATCGCAACAGGCTGTTTATGGTGTGCGTTCCTAGATGATAATGGTGGGCTTTCTTACTGGTAAAGCCATCTTCAAGATCTCGTAGAGACTGTCTACCGGATAGCTGACAAAACAGCATGGCAATGAGCTTATCCCAGCAGCTTAATAGTCGGGTTCTGTGGTCGCCTTTGTGGTGATCGACCATGGCCTGAAACCGTTGGCGCGGTAAAGATTTTAGCAGCTGATGAAAAGCAGCGTTACGATGTTTCATACCCGAATCCTGTGTGGTCAAATTGCTGTCTCGACAAATGCTATTTGTCCGCACATCAAGGTGTTCGGACTTCTTCAGCCTCCTCTAATTTTTAAACTGGACAGCAGTGCAAAAAATATTAAAAAACCTCACTGTTTGCTGTCAAAATCGCTCCTTTAATGCAATAAATATGCTATTTCATATAAAATTATGCAAATTTAGCGCTATTAAAATCGTCAATAAGCGCTTCGGAACGTGTCAAGCTACTTTATACCAGTCCATTAAAAGTTAGATTGCTTTTGCCCTCGTCAAGGTTGGAAAATTAACCGCCGTTGTTTCGTTCCCCTCAGTGAGGTCAACAATGGGGTTGATGTAGACATTTTCCGGTGGCATTGCCACTATTGATAAATCGCTGCGAGTTTAGACAGTAAGCTTCGTTAAGAGCTGTTTGGCGTTCAGCGCCAATGCGGGTGTGTTCTCCGGTAAAAACCTGAGAGGGAGTGAAGCCCGCCAAGGCACTGTGGTGGGGTTCGTGGTTGTACCACTGCACATAGTCTTCGCACCACGTGTGGGCGTGCCCATAGCCGTCAAATCGCCGCGGGTAATTCGGCTGGTATTTCGGTGTTTTAAACTGAGCTTCACTCATCGGATTATCGTTACTGACACGGGGTCGGCTATGGCTTGCGGTGATCGCCAACTCTCCCAGCAGATCGAGATAGCCGTGCGCGGTCATGGGGGCCCCCCGGTCTTGATGTACCGTTAACTGGCTTGGCTCGATACTATAACGTCCACTGGCTTCCTGGAATAATTGGGTGGCCAATGCACTATTTTCTTTCTTTGACAGCATCCATCACGACGCACCGCGAGAGGTAGACACCCCGCTCAATAGTCACGAGCTTGGTAATGTCCTGCGCGTGCGCTTCTCGGATATGGGATCCGGCTTGACTTCAGTTTCGGGTAAATCGGTGGTAGGTTTTGGCATGTTTCTCTCCTAATAGTCACCCTGAAATCGATGTTATCTCAAATCAGGCTGGCATAAAGGCAGGTTGACACACAGGGCATCCACTCTGACAGTAGATTCTTTAGGAACATTCTGATTCATTCATCCTTGACTTAATCTTCGGTCTAAAAAAATCTATTTTTTCTTTTATTTTCAATTACTTATTTTATTTTATTTAAGTGACTTCTGAAGAGTTCAGAGGTTCTTTAGGTAAAGTAATAGCTATTTAATTAAATTTTTCATGCAGGACTTTTTATACAGAATAAGGGGGCAGGGCGCTTGCGATAAAGACAGCGTTTTTGATTGCCAGAAATATGCGTTAAGGGGCCAATAGCGTATGAAAGGGAGTGCGAAATCCAGTCCGACGATCCTGTCTTAATGCTTTGGTCTAATACTTTGTGGCTTTAAAATAAGAATGGGCTTTGCAAGAACAATGCTAGCCGCCTCGGTAAAGGTGTCCAACTTTTACATAGATTAGCGCGCCATCTTCTTTGGTATATGGCGTGTGCTGGCTGAGATGAGGGCTTCGTAGCCAGGAGCCTTGCGGATAAGCGCCGTGCTCATCGTGGAAAGTGCCCGCCAAGACCAGTATTTCTTCGCCGCCCCAATGCTTGTGCGGATTAAAGTGGGTATTGGGTGCCCATTTCACCAAAGATATGTGCTCGCCCTCAAAGTCGTGTAGCGGCATTACTTGCAGACCGGGAACCATCCCCGGATACCAGGTTGATTTGTGGGTGTCGATGAGCTTCTGCTCTGTATCGTCTTTATCAAACTGGTGCAATTTAACGAAGATAGTGGCTCCTTGCGCTCCAACTTTGGGTGTGTGGGCGCTACCGATGGGATTGCGCACATAGCTGCCCTCGGGGTAATCGCCGTGCTCGTCGCCGAAGACGCCCTCGATAACCAGATATTCTTCACCGCCATCGTGCGTGTGCTCTGAGAAGATGCTGTCGGGCGCATAACGCACAATGCTGGTCGCCCTGGCGACTTCGCCACCTACCCGGTCGAGCATCATTCGCTCTACGCCGGGCATGGGAGACGCCATCCATCGGTAATCTTCTGGCTTAACGACTATTCGTTGGTCGAAGTCAGCGTTATGTCGCATATCGGTCTTTAAAGCTTGTATGACCTATCTCCACTACTCATTAATGGTGCGCGCTAGTCGCGCGCAAAATAGCCTATCTTTACTAGCGCATCTTTCGAATAATAAATTATCTTTAAAATATCCCTCTTTGTGAGGGAAGGCTATCGCTGGTATGGATATACAGCTCCTCACTTCCGGTTTCCATGGAGGCCTCGCTGATATATCCAACCGTCTTTTTCAGCCGCTCTTAGGCTTTGCTCATTACGTGCGCCTGATACCTTCGCTCTAGGTGACGCTTCGTCGTCACTAATGCTATACCTCGAGATTGTGAATGAATAATAGCGTTTCTCAAGTATCCACAATCAAAGCATCTTTTTTTGCTATCTACTAATAGATAGATTGTTAATGGCGAGGGAAAGCCTACTAAGGCGTCTGTCTTGCTGCCTATCTATAAATAGATAGGCTTTGAGAATCATTGCTGCAGCTGGGCTAGAGACTCTCTGGCGATGGCTTCCAGATGCGTGGGGCGTTTGCGCGCGCGCGCAATCAGCATGCCTCCTTCCAGTGCTGCCAAAAAATGAGAAGCCGCATTTTTACTGTTAACCGAATCTTTGATTGAGCCTTGCTGTTGCCCTAATTCGATAGCGTCGGCGATCCATTCTTCCAAGAGGCGAAAAAATTCGCGCACTTGACTATTGATCACTTCCGGCAGTGAAAGCATGTCGCTGGCGAACATGCCGCACATACAAAATTTGCCTTCGTTGACGACGGCTACATAATGTTTGCTCAGATTGTCTAGGCGCTTTGCCCCCTCGGCCTGTTCGCGAGCTATGGTTTTCAACAGGTCTCGCCATTTGTCGAGATAGCGTTCGACCATGGCCAGTGCAAGATCTTGCTTGGTTGGGAAGTAGTAGTGGATGCTCGATGTCTTGATGCCGACCTCGCGCTGAAGGTCTTTATAGCTGAAAGCATTAAGCCCATGCATCTGTGTGTAGGACTCCGCGACATCGAGAATTTTGTGAGCGGTATCGTTGAGTTCTTGCATTGTATTTCCCCCTATCTATTCAACGGTAGATATTAACTTTTGATTATCTTGTGTGTCAACAGCTATTCTATTAGTAGGTAGATAAAATTAATTTATGGTTGAAGTGAAGCTAAGTTCTGGGTACCTATGCCATTTTCGAAAACGGTAGAAAATCGCAATCCTATGAGATTATTTCCCGTGTGCTGTTTACGCAAGCCAGTGGCACGCCTCGCTGCCTTCCGACGTATAAGCTCCGAAATGAAGGTGTTTTTCGAGAGAAAGAAGTAATTTTTTATTCAACCGTTTGTTCAACTTCGCTTATTCAGCTCCGCAATTTGTATTGAAAAAATGAAAAAGTCCCTATCGATTAGTTCTGCCGATCTTTCCCGAATCATCGAGATGGCCTGGGAAGATCGCACACCTTTTGAAGCGATTTACTCAACGTATCGTTTGACCGAAGCCGAAGTTATTGAGCTTATGCGCCGACAACTTAAGCCGAGAAGCTTCAGGCTCTGGCGCAAGCGAGTTAGCGGTCGCCAGACCAAACATGCGAGCTTGCGTTCAAAAACGGTCATCCGAGGTTATTGCCCAACTCAGTATAAGCATCGTTAAAAGCAAATAGCTGAGAAGACTTTCTTTACCCACTTTTCAAACCATCAAGCGCCATTCGTATGAATACAGCCATGGTCACTGCGCTGCTTTATTATTGAACGATTAGAGGTAGCTGGAAAAATAAAGACACTCGGCAGAACTAAAGGCGTAAAAAATACTCGTACCAGGAGTTCATCGCAGGTTTTAGACAAGACGTGGCCAGTAGGCGGCTTGCTCTATCATTCCAGGTAAGCGACGATTTGAGAGATATGAAACAACGCATCATTCACAATGACTCCAGCCCATGGCTAACAAAAATAGTTAGATGCCTGCTGCTGTGGTTCCTTTGCCAATCGGTACTTGTTGTTGCCAATCCATTGGCTGCTGTGGGCGAATACTGTACTACAACCGATGATTCAAACGCCGCTAGCCATCAAATGGCAAAGGCTTCAGGCCATGCTTTGGCTACAACCGCAATTACCCTGCCGGATCATGACGATCACTCCACGTGCGGGCATTGTATTTTCGTTTGCCAGCTTATGGCCTCTAGTTCCGATAGTTTGCCTCGTTTCTCCGGCCAAAGTTTACAAATCGATTCACGACTGCTCTTCCCTACAACTCCCCCATTAGACTTACCACTTAGACCCCCTATTACTGTCTGAAAAATTTTTCTTATCGGAACTGAGTGTTAAAGCTCGTTAGATGACTTGTTAACTTTTGATTGCGTTAATCACGCATAGGAGTTTGTATGAACTATGTAAAAACATTAGCATTTTTTTTGGGTTGGCTAGCCATAGCCTCGATGAGTTATGCCGACAATGGCAACGCCGGCAATAACAACAAAGGAGCCAGCGATCTTGATGGTTCAAAGCCCATGGCCGTATACAAGAGCCCGACCTGTGGTTGCTGTGGTGATTGGGTCGATTACATGAAGTCCGCCGATTTTGCTGTGCGTATTCATCATCCGAATAATCTGAACGAAATAAAAAAACAGTTAGGGGTGTCGCCGCGGTACCAGTCGTGTCACACCGGTATCAAAAATGGTTATTTCTTCGAGGGCCACATTCCTGCAGAAGTGGTAAAGCATTTTCTCGAAGCAAAGCCTGACGCTGTCGCTGGATTGGCTGTTCCCGGCATGCCTATGGGCAGTCCCGGCATGGATGTCTCCGGCCGCTATCGACCCTACGAAGTAGTCAAAATCCATAAAGACGGTAGCAGTCAGCCTTATGCCAGAGTATCCGCTGATGCTATTGTCTATTTGGAGGCACCATAAGACGCATCGTACCGCCAACTTTACTCAATCAAGTCTATCCCGGCGGCAATGGTTGCTGGGACTAGTGTGGTCTTGGTGCTTGTTAGGCATTCGGCTGTTGTTGTTTGGCACTAAGCCCAAGCATTCTTCAACACAAATGCTTAGATTCAATCAATTTGATCTGGCTACCAGCCGGTGAGCTTTACTGGCAAAGAATGCCGAGCTGTGGCTGAATTTGCACGGTCATTTTTGCGCGACACGTCAATATAGATCTTAAAAACCATGCACGCTATTGCCGCTGGTTTACTGACTCGTGGAGAGTGCGCCGGGTAACAGTTCGGCCGTTTTGATGACCAGTGTGGCCGCGACTATAGCCAAACTATCATTCTGAAATATGCCTCGAAATCCTGGAAGATTTCCCGATTTTCCCGTTATTAACGGTACGGTAAGTCCTAGTCATCGCCTCGTTACACAATGCCTTCGTCGTTTAACCATTTATTTTATTTTTAATAAGAGGAAATAATCATGAAAAAAATAATCTGTGTCCTTAGCGCGATCTGTTTTACGGTTTCTGCCGTTGTACTTGCTCATGGCGGCGCCACCGGCGTCGTCAAAGAACGAATGGATTTAATGGATACCCACAAAGACGCAATGAAAACTCTAAAGCCGGTCTTTCGCGGAAATACTGACTACGATGTCACTGTTATTAAAGAAAATGCTTTGGTGATTCGCGACAACGCGGCTGAGCATATGACCAAGCTTTTCCCCGAAGGCAGTCTGGACATGCCGAGCGAAGCTTTGCCAGCTATTTGGGAGCAATGGCAGGAATTTGAACGCCTCGCAAACAACCTGCAACGTTTAGGGCAGGCCTTATACGATGGTGCTGAAAATACGCAAAAAACTAGCCCTCGAACAGGTATGGGTGGCCCCGGAATGATGGGCAACTACGAGGGTATGGGCCCCCAGGGTATGAGTGGCCCTGGAATGATGGGTAACCACCAGGGTATGGGTCTCCGGGGCAGCAGTCCGATGTACGGCTTGGACAATATGACTAATGAACAACTAGCCGCTATGCCTGCTGCTGGATTATTCCAAATGATTAGTCAGAATTGTGCCGCTTGCCACAAAAACTTTAGAGTCGAAAAGTAATGGGGTTAGCCCGATGGGCTTGGTGGTTATCGCCCGCTATTGCTCTTAGTGCGATAGCACTTTACTGGTTATGGCAACCACTAATGCCGCAATTAAGCTTGGGTGAGTTACGAGGCGACTCCAATCGTGGAGCTTACCTAGCGCGCATGTCGGGCTGTATTACTTGCCACTCAGATAGCGGTAACGGTTATGCCGCGCTATCTGGTGGCAAAGCCTTGAAGACCCCCTTTGGTGAATTTCGGGCACCCAACATTACTACGGATAAAAAGCATGGTATTGGCAGTTGGACACCACAACAATTTGCCAACGCAGTGCGGGAAGGTATTTCGCCCGAGGGAAAACCTTATTACCCGGCATTTCCATATACCTTTTACCGTCAATTCAGTGATCAGGATATTGTCGACTTATGGGCTGCCTTTCAAACCGTACCTCCTGCCTCTGTAGCAGATCCCGAGCAGACTATTCTTTTTCCTTTTAATCTTCGCCAAGGCGTTAAAGCATGGCGAGTACTGTATTTTGATCCCGAATCTTTTCAGAAAAACGCACAACAAAGTGATCAATACAATCGGGGTAAATTTATTGTTGAAGTCGCCGCCCACTGTGGTGCTTGCCACACGCCCCGAAATAGTTTTGGCGCACTCGATACCAATAGCCTATTCGAGGGAGGGTACGATTCCGCACAAAGTCGGTCCCCTGCCATTACCGCTGCTGCCTTGGAAGAAAAAGGCTGGACCCCAGACGACCTCGCCTATGCATTGCAAACGGGTATTACCTACGAAGGTGATGTCTTTGGCGGCAGCATGAGTGACGTTGTGCAGGGCGGCACCGCTTTTTTAACTTGGGAGGATTTGCTGGCTATCGCCAATTACTTGTTCAGCAGAACCGATAAAGAAAGAGAGGGAATACGCTAAAAATGATAGCTTTATTACGACTATTAACGATCTCAGTGGTGTACTTTGCCAATAAAAAGAGTCATTAAGACCAAGAGTCGCGAGCGATTAGAGCTTTGCCGTTCTCTCTAAAGTAAGTTAAGTGCCTACACCAGTGGCTCGATTCCCTCCTGGCGTAACAAGGCGACCAGCTGGATCAAGGGTAATCCAATCAAGCAGTTGGGATCCTTGCCTTGGAACTTTGCCAGCAGAGCGATTCCTAAGCCTTCAGATTTAAAGCTACCGGCGCAATCGTAGGGTTTTTCTTTTTGCAAGTAATTTTCAATCTGGTCGTCGCTCAATTCCAAGAACTCTACCTGGAATGGCTCAGCGATGGATTGATGCTTGCGTTTATTGCGGTTGTAAAGACAAAGGCCGGTGACAAAGGTAATGGTTTGACCGCTGGCACGACGCAATTGTGAATGTGCTTGTTGGTGATTGCGGGGTTTGGTGATGATCTCTCCATCTAAAACGGCTACCTGATCAGAACCGATGATCCACGAGTCGGGGTGTTGGCGAGCGACGGCTTGCGCTTTTTCCAGGGCCAGTCGTTTAACTAATGTGGTGGGACTTTCGCTGGCCAGAGCTTGTTCATTGATATTGGGCGATACGCAAACGAAGGGTATATGCAGTTTCTCTAGCAATGCTCGTCGATAGGGCGAGCTAGATGCCAGGACCAACGGTAAGTTATCGGTACCGGGTATTGTTTGAGTGGAATCAGTCATCGCGTATTATCAACTTACCGGTGAAAGGAGGCTTGCTATCGCAAGTGAGAAATCGTCATTTATTCTACCCTTAAACAATCCATCACTGTTTAAATAGCAATCCATCACCGCTTAATAATAGATAGTTGTCGAGACAACGGCTCGCGCTCTGATCTGGTTTGCGGGGAAATACCGGATGAGAGGTTAGGCAGAGTCGTTTATTAGAACTCTTTTAAAGTGAGTCAAAACATTGAAAATGACTTTGACAGTCTCTCAGCAACTCCCTATGATTGCGCCCCTATGTTGAAGACCATCCCAGAGAATCCATTGGCCAGGCATGTTGACCCATGGAAATTTGCCCAGCAAGGCGTAACCGTTAAGGGGCAGATAGCCGTGCACACGCTCCCCAGACTCTGCGAATTGTTGTCGAACAACTCCGGAATTGTCGACGCTGACCTTGTTTTTTCCATTGATGAGCAACGCACTCGCTCCTTGTCTGGCGAGGCTAGTGTCACGTTGTATATGAACTGCCAGCGTTGCTTGAAAGCTTGCCACCAGGATATCAAGGTAACTTTCGGATTGGCCTTGATATGGAGCGACGATAAGGCTGCCAATGTGCCGAAAGACTTAGATCCTTGGGTTGTCGGTGAGACCTCAGCGGATCTTCATGAAGTCGTTGAAGACGAACTGTTGTTGAGTTTGCCCATCGTCGCTTATCACAATTATGAGTGTGTACCCCAGAGCTTGTTTCGTACCGAACCCGAAACAGCTATCGACGAACCATCCAAGTTGCGGGATAACCCATTTCAAGTGTTGGAAAAGTTAAAAACTTCGTCTGACGCGGAGCTTACCGACGGTAAGCCCACCGATAAAAATTCATCTGATTTGTAACGAGAGGAACTAGCAATGGCTGTTCAAAAAAGTAAGAAGACACGCTCCCGACGCGGTATGCGTCGCTCGCACGATGCATTGACGGCGATACCCGCCTTGTCAGTCGATCCCACAACGGGAGAAAAACACCTGAGACATCACGTAAGTACAGATGGCTTCTACCGCGGTAAAAAAGTCATTAACAAAAACGACAGCGATTAGACCAATCCGCGTTCGCGCGAGTAGGTTCAGGTCTAGGCAGTTCATTATTATCCGCCCCCTGTTTTTTAGATTCCCAAGCATAACGGCTCAATATCTAGAATTTACTTTAAGTTTAAATTTAAATTCTAGAATCTACCTTAGAAAGAAAACATAACCTTATGAATAAACTAGCTTTTGTTTTCCCTGGTCAGGGTTCTCAAAAAGTCGGTATGCTCTTTGATCTGGCTAAGGAATATTCTGTTATCGCGAGCACATTTAGCGAAGCATCGGAGGCGCTTAACTACAATCTATGGGATATGGTTAGCAGTGGTCCGCAAGCATTACTCAATTTGACCGAACACACCCAGCCTATTTTACTAACCGCCAGTGTCGCGATTTATCGAGCATGGCGAGAACAGGGTGGGGCGGTTCCAGTATTAATGGCTGGACACAGTTTGGGAGAGTGGTCGGCATTAGTCTGCTCTGAAGTAGTCAGTTTTGCGGATGCCGTTAAGGCCACCGAGCGTCGTGGACGATATATGCAGGAAGCCGTCCCCAAAGGAGAGGGCAGCATGGCAGCAGTGATTGGTCTGACAGACAAAGACATCATCGATGTTTGTCAACAGGCAGCGCAAGGCCAGGCTGTTTCAGCTGTAAATTTTAATTCGCCTGGACAAGTAGTTATTGCAGGAAATACCGCAGCAGTAGATCGTGCTTGCAAACTTTGCAAAGAAAAGGGCGCCAAACGCATAATGCCACTGGCCGTTAGCGCACCCTTTCACTCTTCCCTGCTGAAACCGGCTGCTGAAAAACTGCGTGGATATCTGGAGGGCGTAAACTTTAATCCCCCCCGAACCCCCATCATTCACAACGTACACGCGCAAACCGAGAGCGACCCATCAGTTATCAAGCAACGTATGATCGAGCAAGTTGACCACCCGGTACTTTGGACGGATTGCATTAATGCTCTAGCTAAAGCGGGTATAAATACTCTGGTCGAATGTGGCCCCGGAAAAGTATTATGTGGCTTAGCAAAACGTATTGATAAAAGTTTGACAGCAATGCCAGTGGAGGCACCCGTCGATTTTCAGATGGCTCTAGCCTTCGATTATTAACCCGGCAATAAAATTGAATAGCTCTGTCTATGCTGGCTGATAATACTAGCCAGTAATTGAGTAATAAGAGGATAGTATATGGGTACTGGGTTTGAAGATAAGGTTGCTCTAGTCACGGGAGCAAGTCGCGGTATTGGTGCGGCTATTGCTCGCGCGCTTGGAGAAATGGGAGCGACGGTTATTGGTACGGCGACTACCGAGGATGGGGCCGAGAAAATCTCGATGTTTTTTCGAGAGCATAATTTTCAAGGTGAAGGACTAGTGTTAAATGTTAACGATGCCGATTCAATAAAAAGTATCGCGAGCGATATTCAGCAAAAATATAATTCCCCACAAATTCTAGTGAACAATGCTGGCGTTACTAAAGATAATCTGATCATGCGCATGAGTGATAGTGAATGGTCGGATGTTATCAATACCAATCTTAATTCAGCGTATCGTTTAAGTAAGACCTTCCTCCGCGGAATGATGAAAGCCCGATGGGGAAGAATTATCAATATAGGTTCCGTCGTTGGTTCAATGGGTAATTCTGGGCAGTCCAACTATGCTGCCAGTAAAGCGGGAATTGCCGGTTTTAGTCGGGCCTTAGCTAAGGAAGTGGCCTCGCGAAATATTACGGTGAATACGATATCCCCGGGCTTTATTAATACTGATATGACCGAAGTATTGGATGAGGATCAAAAAGAGCTAATGCTACGCGGCGTACCAATGGGTCGCTTGGGAGATCCCAAAGAAGTCGCATCTGTCGTCAAGTTTCTCGCCAGCAATGATGCGTCTTATATAACCGGTGAAAATATTCAGGTAAATGGCGGCATGTATATGAGTTAATGGTGTCCGCCTCATAGTTACCGATGGTTACCATATCGAGTGGATAGCACTTTTAATTCATTTCCAAAAATCGAGATACTAATAACTATATATTTAAAGCTTGTACGGTTGACTAGATTTTTTTCAAGGCTTTAGTGTTTTGTATAAAAAAGACTGTCCCGTGTACCCATAACCTTGTGGGATAAAAAATTAGAAAGAGTTACAAGCATTGGCTTTTCAATGTAAAATACGGGTTTACCGATGTCACTGCCTTATAGCTAGATCGGCCCCAAAGTCACCGGGTTCCACAAATCGACTTATATTCACTGGGAGTTCAAATAGATTATGAAAAACACAGAAGAGCGTGTAAAAAAAATAGTTGCCGAGCAACTGGGTAAAAAAGAAAATGAGGTAAGAAATGATGCCTCATTCGTGGAGGATTTAGGCGCAGACTCTCTCGATACCGTTGAATTGGTAATGGCGCTTGAAGAAGAATTTGAAATAGAAATCTCCGACAGGCAAGCGGATAAAATCTCTACCGTTCAGTCAGCAGTAGATTACATCGAAGAGCAAATGGCAGCGGGATCGGAGCAAAAGTCAGATTCTGATTCTGACTAAAGCATCAACCGATTAGCCTAAAGATAATCTGTAGGTTAAACCGTCGGAAACGGATTGACTCCAGGAATTGATTGAGTTGAAGTCATTGATAGATTAGTTAAAGACCCAGCCAGTCAATTCTAAAACAAACCATAAGTAGTAGTCTAAAGCGTTACCATTACTCGGGAAATTAAGCATCTTAGTGTCGTATTAGAGAAGGCTAAGCTTCACGTAAAATAATTCCGACAAAACTTTTATTACAACCCATCGATTCGTTAAATTTAAATAAATGTCTTATCAACCCGATCTGTACATCTTTAACTTTCCACGATAATTAGTTGGTCCTGAGGGATAGCTGGCCTTGTGAAGTACAAGAGTTTTGCTTAAAAGCGGGCTATCCGGATTTCCGGAAGTCACACCCTCACACTAAAGCCACTGCAACCAATTATTGGGAACAATAGGATCGCGTTCCGAGCTTGAGAAATCCTCGAAGACTTACAAAGATCAAACGAAAAAACCATCTTTTTTGCAACAATTTTTGTTTAGACATCTGCTCTTATGGACTAATAATCGGTTGTGTTTCGATTAAGATAACCTAGGAATAATTTTCCAAAGAACTTATTCAATAATTAAAGTGACAAACCAAGGAAGTAAATCCTATATTTGGCGACTGTCGCGAACATTATTTAAAAAGTTCTAACTCTGAATAGGATGAAATTGTGAGACGTGTTGTTGTTACGGGCCTGGGGATGATTACCCCATTGGGTAACACCGTAGAAGAAACTTGGTCTTCCGTGCTATCGGGCAAAAGCGGTGCTGCTCCCATTACGCATTTTGATGTAAGCGGCTACACCACGCAATTTGCTGCGGCGGTAAAAAATCTGGTTATTTCCGACTATTTATCGGAAAAAGAAGCTCGAAAGATAGATCCATTTATTCAATATGGAATAATCGCTGGCATGCAGGCGATGCAGGACAGTGGAATTGAAGTCACAGAGGCAATAGCCACTCGTTTTGGATTAGTAGTTGGTTCCGGTATTGGTGGTTTGGGGACCATTGAAAGTACAGCGCTTAATCTCGAAAATCGCGGGCCACGTCGGATATCACCTTTCTTCGTCCCCGGTTCGATTATCAATATGATCGCAGGCAATCTCTCCATCCAATATGGCCTGAAAGGTCCGAATCTGGCCGTATCCACCGCTTGCACTACCGGCACTCATGCCATCGGCCTGGCGGCTCGCTCTATTCAGCACGGCGAAGCAGACCTTATGCTGGCGGGTGGTGCCGAGATGCCTATTACACCACTTGGGCTTGGCGGCTTCGCTGCCTCCAGGGCACTGTCGACACGCAATAAAGATCCCGAAGCTGCCAGCCGTCCATGGGATAAGGGTCGCGACGGATTTGTACTCGGCGACGGTGCAGGAATCTTGCTACTTGAAGAATACCAGCACGCCAAAGACCGAGGAGCAAAAATCTATGCGGAGTTTGCTGGTTTTGGAATGAGTGGTGATTCACATCACATCACTCTACCGCCTGAAGATGGCAGTGGAGCAAGTCTAGCTATGGCTAATGCTCTGCGAGATGCGGGGATGAACCCCGAAGAAGTCCAATACATTAATGCTCACGGTACCTCTACACTGGCTGGCGATTTGGCCGAGTGTCGCGCAGTCAAGAAAGTCTTTGGCAATGTTGTCGACCAATTGGCGGTTAGTTCGACAAAGTCCATGATTGGTCACTTGCTCGGTGCGTCAGGTGCTGTTGAAGCTATCTTCACTATCCTATCGATTCGCGACCAGGTTGCGCCTCCGACTATTAATTTAGATGACCCCGATGATGAGTGCGATATCAATCTGGTCCCACATCAGTCGCAGCAGATTCGCATCGATGGTGCACTCTCGAATTCCTTCGGTTTCGGTGGTACCAACGGCTCAGTTGTCTTTAAGCGGGCGCCCTAATTGCCCGCCGATCACTAGCCTGCCTAACCAGAAAATATCATTGAGTGAGATCGATGATGGCTGATCCCGAAAAATATACTTTTGTTGACGGCTCACCGCGAGCCGATTTGCCACTCTCAGATCGCGGTCTAGCCTATGGTGATGGTCTTTTTGAAACTATGCTGGTAGTGAATCAGCTCATACCTTTGTGGTCGTTGCACAAGGCACGTCTCTTTTCTGGACTTCGCAAACTTGGCATTGTTCTACGCCAGAACCAGCTCGATCATCACCTGCAACAAATAGAAAAAACCCTACAGCAGGGCTCGAGGGATTACTGGATACATAAACTAATTGTCACCAGAGGAAGCGGTGGTTATGGATATCGGCCTGAACCCGAATCTCCCGCGACGATTATTTCTCAGTTATTTCCCAAGTGTGAAAGTCCTTTAAATCGTATCGAAGCATCAATACATCTTTGTCGGCAGCGATTGACAGCCACTCCTGCTTGGCCGGGATTAAAAACGCTGAACCAACTGCTCTATGTTTTGGCTAGCCGCGAACGACATAACACTTCATTCGATGAAGGCTTGCTGCTGTCCGTAGAAGGAGATCTAATTGAGGCTACGGCAAGAAACCTGTTTATCCTTAAGAACGGTATGCTTTTTACGCCCAAGATTGGTATTTATGGTGTCAATGGAACAATGCGACGTTTGATTATCGAAAATCTGGCCCCTGTACTTGATTTAAAAACTGTTGAAAAAAGTTTATCTGTCGACGACCTGCGGTTTGCCGATGAGGCTTTCCTGTGTAATGCCGTCACCGGAATTTGGCCTGTTATTTCATATTCGGAAAATGGTCGCGACTGCAGTCGATGGTATCCGGGCACGATAACTCGCAAGCTCCAAAACGACTTAAACTCGTGGGTACATAAAACTATATAAGCCGCTACTCCAACGATAAGTCACTGCTTCGCGATTACTCACAGAATGTAATAGCTGCTATTTAAATACTATGGCTAAAATGCTCGCAGGTTATACAGGATACTTATTCGTATGTTTTCTCATCGGCCATTAACGATTTTATCGTCGTTGTTACTGCTTGGGATATTGCTCTTGATCTCAGTTGCCTTTTTTATAAATCTTTATTTACAAAACCCTCTGGCCATTGAAAAAGAGGAAATGCTGATCGTTGCACCTGGCGACACCCTCAGCAAAATAAGCTATGAATTGGCTGATAAAAAATGGCTAAAATATCCCAAACTACTTATCGTTTACGTCCGTCTATTAAAGCAAACTCACTTGGCTGTTGGTGAATATCGAATCGAACCGGGGATAAACCCGAGATCACTTCTGAAAAAACTGGAATCCGGTGGCGTTGTTAGTTACCGCGTTACCTTGGTCGAAGGTAGAACATTTCGAGACTACTTGAATACGCTGACATCCCAGGATGAATTGGTCAATGATCTTGTCAGCCAGGATTTTGAAGATATAACGCGACAATTAAATTTAGATATTGCCTATCCAGAGGGTTGGTTCTATCCCGATACCTATCATCACGTACGCGGAACCACTCACTCAGAGATTTTGTTGCAATCCCATCAGCGCATGCGAAGAGTGCTCAATGAGGAATGGAAGAGCCGCCAAGAGAATTTGCCCTACAAAAATGCTTACGAGGCACTAGTGATGGCCTCTATCGTAGAAAAAGAAACCGGTACCGCCAACGAGCGCGGGAAAATCGCCGGTGTATTTGTGAGACGTTTACAAAAGGGCATGCGTCTGCAGACCGATCCGACGGTCATTTACGGTTTGGGCGACGACTACAAGGGCAACATTCGTCGTAAACACTTACAGCAATTCACGCCATATAATACTTATCTTATTTCTGGCCTACCGCCAACACCTATTGCAATGCCTGGCCGCCACGCCATCTATGCCGCACTAAACCCCGATGACGCTAAAGACTTATTCTTTGTCGCCAAAGGGGACGGTAGCCACCAATTTTCAGAGACGTACGAAGAACATAAAAAAGCCGTCAAGCACCACCAAATCAACCAACGAAAGCGAAATTATCGCTCGGCACCAACACAATAAATTATGCGAAAATCACGCGGAAAATTCATTGTTCTCGAAGGTCTTGAGGGAGTCGGCAAAAGTACTAACAGTGCCTTTATCGAGAATTTCTTGAAGAGCAGAGGGGTTGATTTGGTAGTCACTCGCGAGCCAGGTGGTACAGATTTAGGCGAGGAAATACGCGATTTACTGCTACGCAAGCGTCGGGAAGCGGTGGATGAAGTGGCAGAGTTGTTATTGATATTTTCCGCTCGGGCACAGCACCTCGCCCGGCGGATCATCCCCGCTCTAGAAGCTGGCCAATGGGTTCTCTGCGACCGCTTTATCGACTCCACCTATGCCTATCAGGGCGGTGGTCGCGGCCTGGATACCTCGTTGGTCGACACTTTAAAAGAGCTAGTGCTGAAAGATTTTCAACCTGATTTGACTTTTTACTTGGATATTGACGTCCGGCTCGGTTTATCCCGCGCCAGTCAGCGCGACGCTTTAGATCGCTTTGAAAGTGAACAAATCGATTTTTTTGAGCGCTCGCGAGCCGTCTATTTGCAGCGCATCGCTGAAAATCCGGAGCGCTATCGGGTTATCGATGCTTCCCGGAACTTGGATAAAATACAAGCGGATATCTCGGAGATATTATTAGCTTGGCAATAAAACAATCCCCGGCGCTCAATTTGAGGTCCAGTAGTGATTAAAAAGGCCAAATCACACAATTAAAAGCGCTTTGACTGTTCGTTGCTATTAGAGACTGGGCATTCCCCCAAGACAAGCAGATGTTTTCTGCAAATTATTCGCCCTCCGCTATAAATCCAGAACGCTCAGATTTTTCACCTTACAGAAACTTTTATAAAAATTAACCAACCACTTTCAAGAACGCGAAAATTCATTGCGTAGATTATTACTCGCTATTTTCAACACCTTTTTTGAGTATTTACTGGATCGCTTAGTGGTTGCCCTTCAGTTAGCGCTTGCCCTATGAATACAGCCTATGCAGGCATTTCTAAGACAAGAATAAGGAGAGGTTTCCTGGATAAAAAACCGTAACTATGGTGTCGTAGTGATAGCATTGTTATTTGTATCCATCCTTAGATTTTTTTGATAAGGTGCGTTTTCATATAACCCGCGAATATAAATTATGACAGCATCCTACACAACCGCACCCTGGAATGCCGCTCTCGAGTTAATGCTTTTGGGTATGACAACAGTCTTTGTTTTTTTAACTTTATTGGTCGTCGGTACAGTCATTATGTCGGCGGTGATCAATAAAATATCGCCCGTTGAACTCTCTAATCGATCTTTATCCACTCATACTTCACCGTCGTTCGACAATGAAATTGCTGCCGTGGCAGCCGCTGCTTTTGCAGCCACTAAAAAATAGCTTGTAGCCTATCAAGGATTTTTTCATGAGTAATAATAAACCCATCCAAATTACCGATGTTGTCTTGCGCGATGCTCATCAATCGCTGCTTGCTACCCGTATGCGCATTGACGATATGCTGCCAATCGCGGAAAAGCTGGATCAAGTTGGTTTCTGGTCGGTGGAATCATGGGGTGGAGCAACCTTTGATGCTTGTATTCGCTATCTCGGAGAAGACCCATGGGATCGTATTCGCGAATTGAAACGAGTTATGCCCAAAACCAAACAACAAATGTTGTTGCGCGGACAAAACTTACTGGGCTATCGCCACTATGCCGATGATGTTGTAGAAAAATTTGTCGAGCGCGCAGTCGCCAACGGCGTTGATGTATTCCGCGTTTTCGATGCGATGAACGACCCTCGTAATTTGCAAACGGCGATGGCGGCGGTAAAAAAACAGGGTGGTCATGCACAGGGTGCTATTTCATACACTACCAGCCCCGTTCACACTAAACAGGGTTGGGTAGATTTAGCAAAAAAAATTGAAGATATGGATGCGGATTCCTTAGCTATTAAGGATATGGCCGGTATTTTAACGCCTTACGATGCTTTTGAACTGGTGAGTTCACTAAAGAAATCCCTCAGTATTCCCATTGCTATGCAGTGCCACGCTACGGCCGGCTTGTCTTCTATGACAAACCTGAAAGCTATCGAAGCTGGAATTGATCATATCGACACAGCCATCTCCTCTATGTCCATGACTTATGGGCACTCGCCGACTGAATCCATTATTGCTGCGCTTGTCGGCACGGATCGAGATCCGGGTATGGATTTAAATTTACTTGAAGAGATCGCATCCTATTTCCGCAAGATCCGTAAAAAATACGCTAAGTTCGAAGGTACATTGCGCGGAGTTGATGCTCGAATCCTGATTTCACAAGTTCCCGGCGGAATGCTGACAAATATGGAGAATCAGCTGAGAGAGCAGGGTGCCGAAGACAAGTTTGACCAGGTACTGAAAGAAATTCCTCGCGTTCGACACGACCTGGGCTATATTCCATTAGTTACACCCACATCACAAATTGTTGGTACGCAAGCGGTATTGAACGTGCTAACCGGAGAGCGATACAAAAATATTTCTAAAGAGGCCCAAGGTATCTTGAAAGGAGAGTATGGCGCGGCGCCCGCACCTTTCGATAAAGAGCTTCAAGCTCGAGTGCTTAATGATTCCGAACCAATGACTTGCCGGCCGGCAGATATGCTGGAACCAGAGATGGATAAGTTGTTGGATACCGTAAAGTCGCAAGCCAAAGAGAGTGGTTTTTGTCTAGCCGACAACGTCATGGACGATGCCCTTACTCTGGCACTGTTCCCTCAAATAGGGCTTAAATTTCTTAAAAACCGTGGGGATTCGAGTGCTTTTGAACCCGCCCCTACCGAAGCAGCTACCAATACTCAGTCAGTTTCCACCAATAGCGATACCAACACTTATACCGTAGCGCTTAACGGCAAAAATTACATGGCTCGAGTAGGCGGTGATGGGCAGGTGAGCGTAACGATTAACGGCAAAAGTTATTCCGCCACAGTTACTGAAGGCGGTGATGATAATAATGTTAGCGAAACCGTACCGTCCGGTACCGGTAAAGTTATTAGCGCCCCGCTGGCGGGTAATATCTTCACAGTAAATGTTACGCCTGGTCAAAGTATTAAAGAGGGTGATACTTTGCTGATTCTCGAAGCCATGAAAATGGAAACGGAAGTCAAAGCTCCTCATGCGGGTACGATCACCACGGTCAACGTGAAAGAGGGCGATTCTGTTGTCGTTGGCGATACGCTCCTTACGTTGTAATCATGCCTAAACTGTTTTCTCCTGAAAGAGTCTGTTAATGGAAAAGCTGAACGCATTACTGCTGGATTCCGGCATTGCAAATTTAACTTCTGGACAGGCCATCATGATTTTGGTCGGTCTGCTGCTTCTATACTTAGCCATCGCCAAAAAATTTGAACCCCTGCTGCTGGTTACCATCGGCATGGGCACCATCTTGGTCAATATTCCAGGAGCAGGGATGGATGCTGCTCCCGTCTACGATGCCGCTGGTAAGATCGAAACTGCGGGTGGTCTGCTCTACTACATTTTCAATTTGGGGATTGCCACAGGGATTTTCCCACTGTTGATTTTTATGGGCGTAGGCGCCATGACCGATTTTGGTCCTCTTTTGGCAAATCCAAAAACTCTATTTCTAGGGGCTGCAGCGCAGTTTGGTATTTTCGCCACGGTCATTGGCGCCGTGGCGCTAACGGCAACCGGCTTAGTCGACTTCTCACTGCTGCAAGCAGCGACAATTGGCATTATTGGTGGAGCCGATGGACCAACTTCCATCTTCGTCGCCAGCAAGCTAGCACCAGAACTGCTCGGCCCCATCGCTGTAGCTGCCTATTCCTACATGGCGCTGGTTCCGGTAATCCAGCCGCCGATTATGAAAGCGCTGACGACTGAAAGCGAACGCAAAATTAGTATGAAACAACTGCGTCCAGTCTCCAAGCAAGAAAAAATCTGCTTTCCTCTAACGGTCTTAATTTTAGTGGCGTTATTTCTTCCCAGCGCCGCGCCGCTTTTGGGTATGTTTTGCTTTGGTAATTTGATGAAAGAGTGCGGGGTTGTAGACCGTTTGAGTAATACCGTCCAGAATGCATTGATTAATATTGTGACTATTTTTCTGGGTTTGGGTGTAGGGTCAAAGTTAAATGCCGATACTTTTTTAAATATTGAAACTATCGGTATTTTGTTACTTGGTTTAGTCGCTTTTTGTATTGGCACCGCAGCTGGTGTGCTAATGGCAAAATTTATGAATCTTTTTCTAACCATTAAAATTAACCCGCTTATTGGTTCTGCTGGCGTATCTGCCGTACCCATGGCTGCGAGAGTATCGAATAAAGTCGGTCTCGAAGCTAACAGCCAGAACTTCCTACTGATGCATGCAATGGGCCCCAATGTTGCCGGTGTTATTGGCTCGGCAATTGCCGCCGGGGTAATGATTAGTTATTTTGGTTAATTTTCAACAATTGAAATAAACGCCCTGTGATTTTGGCCGAAGATTAGGATAGACATATGCTGATTAGATTGACGTTTAGATAAAAACAGCCAATAAAAGAAATAATAGTGAAATTTCAGCGCGTCTTAATTGCCTTTGTCTTTATCCCTTTTCTCTCTCACGCCATTGAACTCGATGACGCCGATACTCAGAGTTCCCAGACAAGTTATCTATCTCCGACCCGGCTGAAACAGACTCCACACGATATTCCCGCTTCCGTCAGCCGAATTACCCAAGAAACTATTGAAAAACTTCAAATCAACAAGGTACCCGATCTCTTCCGTTATATTGCGGGCATGATCACCATTCAAAGAAGCGGGTTCGAGTATTTTATTAACTACCACGGGGCAAATGTTGTCGGCCCGAGTCACGTACAGTTATTGATCGATGGGGCAGCAATTTCTCTACCGGCTTACCCTATAGAGGCGTGGTCGACCTTACCAATTGGCGTTAGTGATATCGACTATATCGAAATTACCCGCTCACCCAGTGCAGCCACCTACGGAATCAACTCTAAATTCTCCATCGTTTTCAGCGAGTGCTTCAAAAGGAGGAAACAATTACGATCGACTGGATTTATCGTTTTCCGGAAGCACGTCAGAACAGCTTTCTTATCGACTTTCGGTATCGGCGACCGGAGATGATGATTATGAAATAATCGATTATGACCAAGAAGAAATGTATTTGATTAACTCAAAACCTAGTATCAACTTTGTGAACCGCGACAATAGTTTTTAAATTCCATAGTACACCTCCTCAGGTGTTTTGTAGTGGTAACGTTTCCTTGGTCGCTGATTTAAGCTGAGAGCGATTCTGTTGCATTGCGGCTGTGTTAGAGCGGCTATACTTTTTATTTTTGGCAAATACTGCCTGATTAATCCATTGACATTCTCATTGCTGCCTCGCTCCCAAGAGTGGTAAGGATTGGCAAAGTAGAACGTTGTTTTATATTGCGCTTCAATCTCTTTGTGTTGATGAAATTCCGTGCCGTTATCGGCGGTTATTGTCTTAAAGACGAGCGGGTCTCGCCGGATTATCTGAAGGATTTTTTTATTAAGTTCCCCTGCTGATTTGTTCCGTAATTTCCCAATGGTGACATAGCCAGTTTTACGCTCAAGTAAGGTCACAATGCAATGATTGCTGCCGCGGCCGTGAACGGTATCGATCTCCCAATGACCCTTATATTTGCGCGTCTCAACACTCGCTGGACGCTCACTGATGTGCCGCTTGTCAGCGAGTCTGCCCCTGCTGTCATAAGCGTTGTAGCACTTTCTTCTTAGCTTCGGCGCTTGCCTTAGGTTCTTCCAAAAATCGCCGCCACTCGCTTTATCCCGCCAGATATATCGATAAATAGTTTCGTGGCTGATAACTCTATCCGTGCGCTTAAGCCGACGTAGATATCCAACGATCTGCTCTGGAGACCATTGCTTCTTCAGCAACTTGCGAATGAGCAGGAAATAATCGCCACCGTAATGTTGGTTTCGTCGTGACCGGCGCCGCCTGGCTCTTGTTCTTCGCTGTGCTTTTGACGGTCGATAAGCGCCATCAACAATATAGCAGCGGTTTCGTTTTAGCTCCCGGTAAAGTGTGGAGAAATGCCACCCCAACACCTTGGCGATTTCGCGTATTGATAGACATTGCAGCTTGAGTGCTGAAAGCGTTACTCTTTCTTCGTAGGTGAGTTGTATATAAGCTATCAGTTATCCTTCTTCTTGCTGGAATGGGATAAGGCTTATTTTACAGCTCACCTGCTTAATTGCGGTAGATCCACACATTAAGTGCAACTCCTTATTAAATATAAGAAAATTTCGGCCAATTTATATTTTACTATTTGGGAGTGGGTCATGGGGCAATATTCCCGCCATTTACAAGCCGAAGATCGCATTACACTTTATGAGCTACTGTTTAGTGGCTTATCTATCAGTGAGATAGCCGAGTTTATTGGTGTTCATAAGACCACTATATATCGTGAACTTCACAGAAATAGTAGCAATGTCGGTTATCGACCTGATCTAGCTCAGCAAGCCTATACGCGAAGAAAAAAAATAAAGCCAAGCAAGCTAAGCCGTCATCCTGCGTTACAAAATTTCATTATTGAAAAACTAACGACGGGATGGTCACCTGAATTGATTGCCGGTTATTTAAAGAGAAAAACCGGCTACAGTGTTATCAACCACGAAACGATTTACCGGTTCATCTATAGCCCTGAAGGCTTAAAACTGAAGCTCTATCGTCATTTAATGAGGAAGCGTCGCTTTCGTTATCCTCGAATTAAGAGACGTCGGAGGATAGTAGCTGATCCTCGCCATAAAAAACACTTCTCATCATGCAAAATCGACAGCAGATATTTTGATAAAATACATGAAAAAAAATGACAACCACGATAAAAACACTCACGCTAGATAACGGGACTGAGTTTGCAGCATACGGATTACTCTCTCAATCATTGGGCGCTAAGGTATTTTTTTGCGAGCCATACAAATCTTACCAAAAAGGTGCGATTGAAAATGCCAATAAATTAATAAGAACAAAACTACCGAATGGAGTTGTACGCAATCACAACAAAAGATCGCGGCATTATCCAGAGTATCAGCCGCAAAGGGAATTGTTGGGATAATGCCGTATCCGAAAGCTTTTTTCATTCGCTAAAAACCGAGTTGGTGCATCCTATTCAGTTCAAAACAAGAGAAGACTCCCAGGCAAGAAGTTTTTGATTACATCAAGGTATTTTATAACCGGCAAAGGCTTCATTCTACCCATGGTTATTTATCGCCAATGGCGTATGAGCATCTTAAGCAAACAGCTTAAGTATGTGTCCGGAAAAGTGTTGGCAGATCATTCTGAGGTTGGTAACTAATCAGGTTATTTTTTTTGGGTGCGGCCTTGAATAAGGTAAACCCGAAAAGTGGCTGTATCCACCGCCTCTAAAACTTGGGGGCGCGGACGCCATTATTTTGCTAAAAATTTATTAGCGTGAGGGCACCTGCCCTACAGAGGCGGTTATTTTTTTAACCTCGTATATTACGTATTTTAGCGGCCATCCCAAGAGCATCCATAATTAAGGTAATCATATTAATCGTTGAACCAAAAAACATCGTAATAATCCAAAAAAGTGCGATGATTATCACTATGATGGCTCCAACCGCATCAGTAATACTGACAAGGAAACCGGGCACAATTCCGTGTACAAACCCAATGATTATATTGGCAACGAATGAACATAATAACAGCAGTAGAAATTTTCGATAATCTTCAAATAATCGCTTTTCACCAACGACTAAAGAAACAGCGAACAGTATTTTTAAGCTCATCAATATGGCTAATGTTGTTTGTGCTGCCCCTTTTGGGAAATCGGCATAAGCGATCATATAAACAATCGTGCCGAAAGGAATTGCCAGCAACAAAGAAATCATAAGCATGATTAAAGCAATTGCTGTAAAGATGGTGGTGATCGACAAACTCAGCAAGAACAGAAAGAACAGAAAGTTAGCCACCTTGGTGCCTGGTGTCAGAATTTTTTCGGGGATGATCGAACCTGCTTTAATGGTGGTCCATGAATAGAGCAGTATGCCATCAATAAAGGCAAGGCTCATAATGCCCAAGCCAGGGGACTTTAAATTTTCGGTGTTGCTGGTCGTGACAAAAGCCAAAGAGCTAACTTCAATACCAACAATAAGCGCTATCAAGAACCAGGAAACTAAACCGATGTAACCTCTCATATTTCCAACCTGTTGTTTGCATGATCAAACGGAGAAACTATAGGGTTGACATGTTTTTGGTTAACACGCCTATTATTTTATTATTTGAACTTCTCACACCCAGCTTGACCAGGATTTTCCCTGTGAATTTGTTGCTAAGTCCCTAGGGCATGGTACAATATTCCGCAACTTGCTGACAAACTAATTTGGTGGCTTCCGAAGCATTCGCTTTTTTGAGTGGTGCAAAAATATAATACCGTAAGCTCTCTTACAACTCTTTGAGTCAGTGATCTTTTGTTCTCAGGTGGCGTTCCTGGTCGCGCTCATTGCCCGCATCCTTGAGTAGGCAAGGCAAAAGCGTACTGAGTGAACCATAATAAATTATCTAACTTCATGGTCCGATACTGGACAATTGGGATCGAACTAATGAGCGCCATCGAATACAGTGCCAAAATCATTTTTCTGTTTTCGTTATTTGTTGTTTCAATCTCTCACAACAACAATGGTTTTGCCGATAATGCCAGCGACCTTACTAAGACTGGCACTCGCGGCATCGTAGTAAGAGACGACTCTAACAACGATTCTTCGGATACCTCTAGCAACAAGGCACTGTGTTCGTTGGATAACGCCATCAAGATAGACGGGCGGCGCCAGCTGGCTTTGATCGTCGGTATTGGCAAATACAAAAATGTCCGTGTGCCCTCGCTTCCCGGGGCCTCAGCCGATGCTCTGCGTATGTATGATTTTTTGACCGACGAGCAAAGCTTTGCTTTTCCTAAGTCTAATGTATGCATGCTCATAGACAGTCGCGCGACTAAGCAAAATGTAATTGATGCTTTTCGTACGCTTACCGATCGGGCAGATAGCGGGGATTCTGTCGTCTTCTATTATGCGGGCCATGGTTCACAGGTGCGCGATAGCAATTTAGACGAAAGTGATGGCATGGACGAAACCTTCCTGGTGTACGACGCGCGCACTAAAGATAACTCAGGTCGGGCAATTAGTGACTTGCGTGACGATACCTTTAATACGCTGCTCGCTGCGCTTCATAAGAAAACTCAGAATATTACCGTGATTTTAGACTCCTGTAACTCTGGCACCGCGACGCGGGGGACTAGTGAGGGTGGTCTGATCGCCCGTTTTTTTGAGCCGGATACCACCAGTGCCGAAACAGAAGATCCCGATTCCATCGGCGATGGAAGTAACTGGATACCGGAAAATTTAGACGGCATGGTCGTTATGAGTGGCGCCGTTGATGGCACTCCGGCACTGGAAAAAAATGGGAAGGGTGTTTTTACGGATGCCTTGATTGGCGTTCTTTCCCGCCCCAGCACGGTCATTCTCAGTTATCGCCAGGTGGCGCGTCTGATGGCGCCAGTGGTGAAGGCTTCTAGTTATCAAATCATTCAATTTCATGGGGACCTTGATCGACCATTTTTCGGTAACAAAAAAGCTAATACTGTCAGTGGCTGGGAAATACTTAGCCTCGACGCTGATGTAAAAATTGGCGGCGCGCCTATGGTGGGTATGGGCGTCGGTGCAGAGCTCCGAGTATACCCTTCCGCTTCCACGGCGGATGTGGTTTCTGATCCTCAGAAAAGTAAAGCGACGCTTAAAGTGATAGAGACCGATGGCATAGAAGCAACCTCCTCTGTGATTAGCCGCCCAGAGAATGCCGACGAAATTTCCCCAGGGGATTTGGTCATCATGTTACGCCCTGCAATATCCACTCTATCGGTACGTATCCGGCCGGTCAGTGAAAAGGGTGGCGTGAGTACTGATCGGGCAAATAGTCTAAAAGCCAGCTTGTCCGCCAACGGTGTCGCGAAGAGCTTGCTTGAGTTTAATGATCGCGGCGACTTTGAAATTGCTCAAGGTTACGATGGCGATTTACAGCTCTGGGGGCCGGAAAACAAACTCCGCAAAATCTTCAGCCAAGATAACCGCATTATAGAAAATATTATCCTCCACGCCAAGCAAAGAGCCATACTGCAAATGAGAAGTGAAGGCGGCGCGGATTATCAGGAAAATGAGACCCTCAAAGGTCGCATTATCCCTGCGCTTGACCAGGATGCCTGTTCGCGCGAAAGCACGTGGGTACAAGCAGAGGACAATGCCACTCAAATTATTCCCCTGTGTCACAAGTGGAATCTTCAGGTCACCGTTTCACCCGAAGCGAAAAAACCGCTGTTAATTGGCGGTGTTCTTTTATCCACCGATGGTTCTATCTATGGGTTCCCGGCCGATGGCAGAAAAGAGTTGGTTAGGCCTGGCGATACGGTTACCTTTGCCGGGCGCAATGAAACATTCCGCGCATTACCACCTCTAGATCAACAGGATCAAGTTTTGTTCTTCGGTACCGATCAGGCTAATCCCGTGGACTGGCACACCTTGACCAATTTGTCTCGAGGGGTCGATAGCAACAGCCTACAACGAACCTTTAAAACTTTTGTTAATCAGCCTACTCGTGGTTTTGGTGTGGCCAGTGAAGCTACGGATAACACGCAGTCCTGGACTCGCAGTATTGTTCCTTTCCGGGTGGAGGCTAACTCTCGCTTTGCTGAGGATAAACCAGATAGCGATATGGGAACTCGAGAATACACCATCCCAAATTTTGATGTCCGTCCCTATCTTCCAGATGATACCAATAGTCCTTTGTATAAAGTTCTAATCAAAGCGGACTCGCTGGCCAAGTCCTCAAAGAAGGATGGCTTCCGCTACAAACAACATGGCTGGACTCAGGACAATGACGCCGCCAACCTGGCCCTGGGTGTCGATTGTTCACGAGCCATCTGGTTTGCCTTTACCCGCGCCGGACTGACTTATAATGATCGTGATAACGCTTACCTTCCTACTGCCGATATGGTAACCCGCAAAACGGCCATGAAAGATCAGTTCGATAGCTGTCCAACCAATGAGTCTTTTAAAACCGGTGACATTCTGGTTTATCGCGATAGCAAGCGCGGAGATGGTCATGTGGTGATGGTGGTCGACGTGGAAAAACGTATTGCCTGGGGTTCTCATGGATGGGATGGTAATGCGCGCATTTTGCCGGTTGAACCGGACACTGGTGTGGAGTACCAGAAAATAAAAATCAAGAAGGACTGGCAGCGTTGGGACCGCAGTACAATGACCCTTAAAAATTGCTGGCGTTATAAGGGTTTCAACCAACAAGTTGTACTGGGACAAAAAGCCTTGAAAAATACTTGCCAACAGGACTGGTGTTCGGATTAAATTTGTATCGATAACGAGTAAGCGTGATGAAGTACACGCCCATTGGTTCACAACGTATCCGTATTTTCCGCTGAATTTTTAAGCAGTAAGATCAAGGGTTCCATTAGGAGAGGGCCCTACCATAAAGAGCCCATAAACCTCCTTGCCTTTAAATCATTGATAATGTGGCTATAGGGTGTCTGGTTAAAATAGAAACCAAACGCCTGATTTAAGCACCTAATTAAAGATTTTTTATTAAAGATAAGTCGAAGATGGAGATGCCTAATGTACAAAAATGTTTTGAAACTGGCGCTGACGGCATTTATAACAGGTCTTTTTGCCGCCCTGGCGACGACGGTATATAGCTTGGCGTTCTCTCAGGTATCAACCGATGAGCCAGCTACCCAGCAAGCTAAAATAATTCATTTATTGGGAGAAATTTCTCGAAAACTGGGTGAAGGAGAGGGCATTAATAGTGGCATTTCCACCCGCTCACTTGGCCCTGATATGGGTACAGAGCCCATTGATATTGGAAAGTTGAATCTGGATTATGAAAAACCTCAAAGCTATGCCAGATTGTTTGGTTTTGGCCCGAAATTGTATAAGACGTCGGTTTACGTTACTGATCTAGAAAAGGCCAATTTAGTACCCGAGGATATTGTTAAAGTTCATTGGATTTTTAGTAACGGCACCAGTACAACCCTGAAAAATCAGCCTTTGTTTTTGTCCAAAATAAGCAGTCCATTTGACATCACCGCAGAGGTTTGGTTCAATAACCCAATAGCCGGAATTGAAAATATTAACAATCCGGTCGTGCTGAAGTCACGAATACAACTATAGCTTTGTATTATTTCGTGAGCCATTGAAAATTCATTGGCTTTAAAGAAGTAGCTAAAGCTGGGTTTATAATAAAAATGAAAAGTACCTATGGAACATATAAACCAGTTCTTAAATAATTGGGCCCTTGAAGTTGTGGGTGAAGGGGTATCAGTAACCAATGAGTTCCTGCCGCCGACTGACAAGCCCCAAGTAACCATTTTTCTGCACGAATTAGTACCAACTCCTCCGAGTCATCGAAATCTTATCGCACCTCTACAATTTGGTCTGCGCTACTTAATATCTGCCGCTGGTGTTAATTCTGTCAGCGAAGGACATGTACTGTTGGAAAAGCTTGTTTTTGCTGCCATGGAAAATGAAGAGTTGGAGCTCGAGCTATCGTCTCCAAGTCCAGAATTCTGGTTATCGCTGGGTGTGGTCATGCGGCCTAGTTTCTGGCTTAAGGCTAAGCATATTCGTCCACGCAGCCATAAATCGGTGCCCCCTGTTACTGAACCAGTTGAACTGAGAATGTCTCCCACAGCAATGCTCTACGGGAGCATTGTGTCGCCGAGTGGCTCCCCTATTATCGGCGCCAGTATAGGTTTGCCGAGCGATAACATTTCAGTGATGACCGATTCTTCAGGCCGTTTTCGATTCGCAGCTCTGCCGCCCCAGCCTAACGACAAAGCGATAGTCATTAGTTATAAGCAACACAGTATCAAAACAACCATCTCTATTTCAGAATCACCGGTAGAGGTACTTTTTAAACCTGAGAGGTCCTGATTATGTACGAAATCCCTGGTATTTATGTAGAAGAAGTCTCTACCGGGCCAAAACCCATTTCTGCAGCTTCCACCACCACCTGCGGATTTATTGGTACCGCTCCCCAGAGAAAGGCCTTTGTCAATCAGCCCACCGCCTGTAACAATTTTGAAGAGTTTTGCAAAAAATTTATTCCCGAAGACCGTAGTACAATCAAGGACTTTGCTTTAGCGTATGCGGTGTACGGTTTTTTTCTCAACGGTGGTTCCCGATGTTATATCGTCAATGTCGATGGTGGTAGTATTGCGGGAGATATTGGTAAAAAGACGGGTGTTTGGTCCCTGCAAACCTATGACGAAATTGCCTTAATCGCTGCTCCCGAGGCAACCAACATCGCTGACCAAACGGCGTTGATCGATTTTTGTGAGCACAAAAAAAGCTGTTTCGCCATTCTCGATGGCCCCGAAAATTTTGAGGATGTGACTGAGTTGACCACCATTGCCATAGAAGAAGCCCCCAGCAAAACTGAAACCGATATTGATAAAAAGGAAGGAGGGGTTAGCAAGTTTAAGCCGAAACGGCCTAAGCCCACCTCTTTCGCCGCACAGTACGTGCCTCACTTGGTAATGACTAGCCCCTTCTCTAATGAGAAAACCACCTGTGCACCATCCGGCCATATCGCCGGTATTTATGCGCGCACGGACACCAGCCGTGGAGTGCATAAGGCACCCGCCAATGTCACTATTCGGGGTTGTACGGGCTTGACCCAACGAATTACTGACCCGGAACAAGCCCAGCTCAACAGTAACTATGTCAACTGCATCCGTTACTTTGCCAGTGGTGGTATTCGTGTGTGGGGCGCGCGCACCTTATCTAATGATAATGCTGAGTGGCGCTATATCAACGTGCGTCGCATGTTTTTGATGATTGAGGAGTCGATTAAGCGGGGTACCTCCTGGACAGTATTTGAACCCAACGACCTGATACTTTGCAAATCCATTACCCGTGATATATCGGCCTTTTTGAAGTTGCAATGGCAATCGGGTGCTTTGGTGGGGTCCTCTCCCAGTGAAGCCTTTTTCGTAAAGTGTGACGGCGAAAATAACCCACAGGAATCTGTAAACGAAGGGCGCTTGATTGTCGATATTGGCATTGCACCCTCAAAGCCAGCTGAATTTATTATCTTCCGCATCGGCCAATGGGAGGGTGCGGAAGCACTCGACAGTGAATAAACATTACTAAAAATTTTTATGGAGATCATTTCCCATGTCACAACAAGATATATTTCGTAACTATGGATACATATTGGAATTGCAAGGAGAGCGCGCGGGTTACTTTACCTCAATCAGATGTCAGGGCCTGAAGGTTTCTTGCATTGAGTATCGCGAAGGCGGTACGCCCAATGCTATACGTAAGCTCCCCGGTCAAACGACAGTGGCTCCCATTACCTGTGAGTGGGGCGTCACTCACACCCGCGCCATGTGGGATTGGCTAATGAGCGCGGTAAACGGTGTGGTTGAACGCAGAGAAATTTCTGTGATCATTCTGGGTACTGACGGCGTCACCGAAAAAGTGCGCTGGAACTACAGCAATGTCTGGCCATCAGAATGGCGCGGTGCTGAGTTGGTTGCAAATGGTAACGATATTGCGATTGAAAGCATGGTGTTACAAGCAGAATCAGTGGAACGCGCGCCTGATGTCCAAGGAGCCGCTGTTGAAGGATAAGCTCGGACAATGGTGGTTACATTGGAGCCGCAAGCTCACCACTGAAAAGAGCCAAAGCGTTTCTGTCGATAGGCAAGCGGTGCCCATGGCCAACAAACGGTTGCCGGAATATGTTGGTGGTGTTAAGCCACCTGAGCATTGGTTAAACCTGGTGCGGGAACAAGCCCCACATCTGTTGCAGCCGGATACAGCTATTTCGCCCTGGTCGCAATCGGAAATAGAGTCCCTTGAACGGAGTGGAGGCAGGCCTCCAGCTCAGCGCCAGAGGCTGTTGCCAAACAAATTTGGACAGTGGTTGTCGTACTGGGGCCGAAAGCTGAGTGTTAAAAAGAACAAAAGTGTCGAGGTTAAAAAAAAATCCGTAATGACCACAAAGCCTACGGCTGAGCAACTGCCTGAATCTCTTGGCTCTGGTGAGCTTGGGCCACCTGAACATTGGTTAGCCATGGTGCAAGAACAGGCTCCACAGCTGTTGGAGCCAAATAATTCTAGCTGGTCACAATCACAACCCATAGCGCAGCCAGAAACGGGGCACTTCGAGCAAAATCAGTGGGATGGGGGTTTGATATCCAACACTCAGCAGCGGTTACAATTGCCGTTTAAGCTCGGACGATGGCCATTATTCCGAGGCCTCAATCTTACCGCTAAACCGGATAAAAGTGTCCATTTCAAAAAGCAAGTGGTGACCCTCACCAGACCTACTAACGAGCTAATACCAGAATATTTTGGCCCTGACAAGGTCGGGCCACCTGAGCATTGGTTAGCCATGGTGCGAAAGCAAGCACCGCACTGGTTGAAACCGAATGACTTTTTCAACGGAGGAGAAGCACAGGTTGGGGATGATTTTAGCAAGAGATCTCCGGTGCGTCCCGGTGCGTCGGAAAAGGCTGAATCCCTGAGTTTCCCTCGTGATAACCGGGGTGATGATAAAAGGAAACGAAAGTTTTCAGACGATTCATCAAAAGCTAGGAAAGCATTCAACCTAAAATCTTTTATCCGTCCGAGGCTATCAGAAAACACCGAGTTGACAAGCTCTCTGTATGATCGGTATGGAATGGAGTCAAAATTTTCAGAGCCATCTGTCCATCAAGACATGGCTAGCGCGTCTAGTTTTTCTAATGGGGAAGCCCCTTCGCCCGCTTCATGGGCAGCCAGTTCTGATTTTTTAGCGAGTAAATTTCTGAATGCTCATAATGGAATGGATAGCGCATTCCAAACGCAACCAAAAATCTTGCCTACACATACACGGATACCAACACGAACACAGACCCAAACCTTTGACACCCATTCTCCATCTGAAACAGAGGGCATTCAGACCGTTTTCTGGCCACCCTTGCGAGGGGAAGAAAAAACAGAGGTGGTCAAAGATTCTCTTTGGCCCGAGCTCAAGTCCGATTTCAATCATGAAGACGAGTCTGATCGATTGCGGACAACGGCAACGAATTCAATAGAGGCGGCAATAACCATCAACACCTCAATCCGACGCAAACAACGTGAGTTGGTAGGTGCGCTATGGAACGGGTAGTTTTCGTCATCGAATCCAGTAACGACCATATTCCATGTTTGCTCAACCCCGAAAGCCTGCTGCTTCAACGTCGTGCGGGAGTGAAAACCAGACAATTCAACGGTGGCCTGATAACTGGCAATGATTTGGCGGATGACCCGCTAATTTTTACCGGAGGTGGCTCTACGGAATTAACCATCAATTTACTGTTTGACGTGAACATTTCAGGTGCCGGTACCGATCACAGCGATGTCCGCAAACTCACGGGTCCTCTATGGCGTTTGAGTGAGAATGAATCCCAAGGCGAAAGTCACAAATGTCCTGCGTTGGTAAGACTGGTCTGGGGAAAAGCATTTAGTTTTCACGGGGTAATTACTGATATTGCTGAACGATTGGAATACTTTACCGCAGAAGGTGTTTCCCAACGCTCCTTTTTGCGTATGCGCATGCGACGAGTGGCCGAGTATACGGAAGAACAGCTGATGGGTGGCAAAGTGGTACCGCCTTCTATGCCCGATGACTTGAATAGCCCTGCCCCACGCTTGGATGAAAAAGCCACGATACACTCTGTTATGGGATCGCTTGCCGGTAATGATGGTGGCAATGGTGGCGAGGCTGAGCGACTGGACCAGCTCGCGTACGAGCACTATGGTGATCCCTCACAGTGGCGTTTGCTGGCCTGGGTTAATAATATTGCCGATCCGGCCGAAGTCGCTGCTGGGCAGGTGCTGAGCCTCCCAAAGCAGGGTGATGAGCTCAGATGAAACAGACCGCGCAGTTACCGGCGATTTATGTACAGATCAATGGACGCAATCTCAGTCAGAGTGCCGTGGCATCCATTGATCGCATTATCGTCACTCAAACGCTTTGCCAACCCAGTCACTGTGAGCTACTGTTTGTCCAGCAAAATCTATCGCCCCTTGCTAAGGTGCGCCTGGGGGATTCCATTATTGTTGCCGTTAATACCGAAAGCAATCGTCTGTTTGAAGGCGATATCACCGCTTGTGAGCACCGGTATGCCTCGGATGGTAATCAACGGTTAATTATTCGTGCTTACGACGTTTTACACCGCCTGCGCAAGCGCCAGGAGACTCGTCAATTTGCTAATACTAACTTGCGAGCTCTGGTGGCTGAAGTTGCCAGTGCTGTCGGTATCAACGTGACATTACAGGGTAGTAATATCGACATTGCCCAAAGTTATCAATGGCAACAATCGGACCTGGCGGTTATCACGGAAAACTGCCAACGTTATGGCTATTATTTTTCCCTGTGGGGTAAAACTCTCCAGGTTTTTCCGCTATCGGGTATCAAACCGGAACGCGGCAACAACCAGTTGAAATGGATGCAGAATTTACTGGATGCCCATGTCGAACTCAATACTGAGCCTGCCTGTCGCACGGTTAATGTGTTTGGTTGGAATCCCCACCGGGCAGAACCCATTGCCAGCAAGGCCAGTGCTAACGCTGGCCCGGCAATTAGTGCCAACACTCATCCCAAACAAGTTGGTGTGAGTGGTGACAGAATCATTACTGCCCAGGCCGTGAATTCTTCATCAGAAGCGAAAGCTATAGGCCAGGCGATGATTGACCAACGTAGAATGGGCGAGGCTATTTTTCAAGGGATAACAGAAGGGGATGCACAATTGCGTCCCGGAACTCAGGTGAATGTGGAAGGTTTACAAGATGACTTAAATGGCCGCTATGTGCTCTCCTGTGTAAACCACAGTTTTGATCGAGAGCACGGCTATCTCTGTGACCTCAATACCACACCGCCGCCGCCGCAGTCTAAATCACAACTCCATTCATCGCTTGGCATCGTCATTGATATTGGTGATCCTGACAAACTTGGCCGGGTAAAAGTCCGTTTCCCGGAATTGGGTGATCTGGAATCATTTTGGTTGGAAGTCACCCACCCGGGGGCTGGCCACAACAAAGGGCTTGTAGCGCTACCCGATGTGGATGATCATGTCTTGGTATTGTTCGTCGATGGAGACCCCACCCGGGGAGTGGTTGTTGGCGGACTTTACGGCGAAAAAGGCCCTCCCGCCGATGGCATCGATGGGGGCAAAGTCAAAACCTATACCTTTACGACACCACAAGGACAAAAAATCCAACTGGATGACAGTCGTTCGGCTGTCCGTTTGGAAAACAGTAGCGGAAGTTATATCGATCTGTACCCTAAAAAGGTCACTATTCATTCAGATACGGATATGTGTATTCAAG
>JBLIHY010000009.1:0-37075 GCA_047634655.1 Cellvibrionaceae bacterium | reverse complement strand
TTAAACGAACTGAGCAAGCGACTTATGGTATTGGCGTGGCCGCACGCATGACTGGTATTAGTGCGCATACGCTTAGGATGTGGGAACGTCGTTACCGTCTGAAACCATCAAAGCGCAGTGAAGGCGGATTGGGCTCCACAGCCCCCGGTATGGGCGTCTGTCACAGCTATGAGCCAGATGGCCACTGTATCTCGCTACTGAAAATGCTGCTAACCAACTTTTGTGTTTACGATTGCAGCTATTGTGTTAATCGAGTTTCCAGCCCCGTCAGGCGCGCTCGCTTCCGCGTTGACGAGGTAGTAAAGCTACCATCGATTTTTACAAGCGAAACTACATCGAGGGCTTGTTTCTAAGCTCGGGGATCATACAGTCTTCCGATTACACAATGGAGCAGCTGGTAGCTGTGGCAAAAAAGTTGAGGGTCCAAGAGAATTTTCGAGGCTACATTCACTTAAAAACCATCCCATGGGGCATTACCTTGAAAAAGTTGATCTGAAAAGTCATTACCTTCAACAAAAAAAACAGCCAACTCAATTTATTTTAATCCCATGTACTCCGCTGCCGTCAATGACTACGAACAATGGCGCAATATCGCTCGAGAGCTTCTACAGCGTGGCGTCGGCCCCGCGGAGATCCAGTAGGAGCTGGATGATCAGTCATCGCTATTTACTGGCGCCGCCGGTAAAGATTACTTGTCGCTACCGGTGTTGTACTCGGCATTAAAAGTGCCTGGAAGATTTTATCCCTTAGCCGAGGACGTTAGCTGCTTTCGCGATCAGAGCAAATGCTCTTTACTCTATCGCGTCGCGACTAATCTTTGAAAATAAAAAATTACTCGCTTGTCCAGTCGATGATGATGTTTCGCAACTTTTATTTATGCAAAAAACGATTTCCCGTGATCGCCATAAAATGGCTGATTTCGTACGATTCAAGCGAGTAGTTTATCCGGATATTTCGGATATACAGCTCCGTAAAAAAGATCCCGAAGATAACAAAGAAAGTCTTGACGACAAAAAACTTGATGGTGAAAGCGACGTCAGCAGCAGCGATGCAGGCAAGGGTTATCAGTACGACCATTCTGGAGAAACTTATCTGGCTTGGTTCGAGCCGGATCAACTGATCGTCCGCTCGAAAGTGCCTTTCTTTGTTAACCGCTTTCACTCGATGCGCTGGTCTATATTAACCCCAGATGTCTGTGCTCATTGGAATTTAAAGCAACTGTACTTCACCGAGGGTTTGGCAAAGCGCCCGAATATTGAAGATGGTTTAGACGGATTATGGTTGACGTATTATCGGCATATCTTTAACCCGGCTCGCTTAAAGCTCAAGGCCATGCCATCGGAAATGCCTAAAAAATACTGGGCTAATTTGCCCGAGGCTGTATTGATTCCAGAGTTGACGCGTAACGCTCAATCGCAGACCGAAACCATGATTGATTAAAGTGGCTCTCCGACCTGGAAAAAAGCCACTAAATCGAAGTTCGTTCGTCGAGTTCGGCAATTCCTAAGGCGCGAATAACAGAAGCCGGTGACAATGAAACCGTTTCCCAGTTATTCATTGCCATAACGGCAAAAAGTACCCGATTTATTTTTTTAGACGCTTGATCAAGGAACGTGTTGAATTATCCCAGGCGGAATCCGACTCTCCTCCGGTCAACGCTTGATAAAGCGGAGTTCCCAGTTGTTTGCCCAGTTCGACTCCCCATTGGTCGAAGGCATTAATATCTAACAATACGCTGGTGGCAAATACCCTATGCTCGTAGAAAGCGATAAGGGCACCCAAGCTTTTGGGGTTGAGGCTGTCGAGCAGGATGGTGTTGCTCGGTTTGTTGCCGGGGATGACTTTGTGGGGAATCAGAAGCTGAACTTGTTCTTCTGGTAAATCCTGGGCGCGCAATTCCAGCCCTGCCTGTTCTCTGGTTTTCCCCTGCAGTAAGGCCTGCGATTGGCTGAGGCAGCAAGCCAGCAGATACTGATGTTGATCTTGGTGCTGGCTCATAGAGGCTTTGACGGCAATAAAATCCACGGGTATGAGTTGAGTGCCTTGATGGAGTAGTTGGTGGAAGCTGTGTTGTCCGTTGGTTCCCTCTGCTCCCCAAATTACCAGCCCAGTTGGCTGGTCGACATCCGTGCCATCTTTGTGAACCCGCTTTCCCAGGCTCTCCATGTCCAACTGTTGTAGATAGGCGGGCAAGCGGCTCAATCGCTGGGCGTAGGGCAATATCGCCTGAGAACTTGCTCCCCAGTAATGACTGTACCAATGATTGATTAGTGCGGCGATAACCGGCATATTTTCGGCCAGTGGCGCGTCGCGAAAGTGCTTGTCCATGGCGTGAGCCCCGGCCAGTAAATCGCGAAAGTTATCCATGCCGATGGCAATGGCAATCGGTAAACCGATCGCAGACCAAAGGGAATAGCGGCCACCGACCCAGTCCCACATGGGAAAGATGTTTTCCTTGGCAATACCGAATGCACTGGCTGCGGCAACATTAGAGCTAATAGCGACAAAATGCTGTTTCAGCTGCACTTCTTTACAGCCGGCACTTGTGATCCACTGGCGGGCGCTGAGCGCATTGTTCAACGTTTCCAGAGTGGTAAATGATTTCGATGCCACAATGAACATCGTGGTCTCGGGTTTGAGTGCTATCAGAGTGTCTTCTAGGTCGGCGCCGTCGATATTGGCTACGAAGTGCACTTTGGGCATTTTCCGGTGAAAAGCGGACAGTGCTTGGGTAACCATCCGTGGCCCCAGGTCAGAACCGCCAATGCCAATGTTGACGACGTCCTTAATGGGTTGACCACTAAACCCCATCCAATTCTGATCGTGTAGGACTTCTACAAAATCACCTATTTCTTTCAAAACTGCTTGTATCTCACCGCTAATTGACGAGTTGTTGAGTGGCTCTCTGAGCGCACTGTGATGAGCTGCGCGCCCTTCAGTATTGTTGATGGATTCTCCGTTTAGCAGAGCATCGACAGCTTCTTTCATACCTTGATCTTGAGCAAATTGGCAAAGTGTCTGGACGACATTTTCGTCAATATGATTTTTAGAGTAATCAAAGTACAAGCCGCCAGCTTCGATAGAGAAAAGCTGATCCCGATCACTTTGCTCGTTAAATAATTCCACTAGCTTTTTGGATTTGAGCCTCTGGTGTTGGGTGGTGAGTGAAGAGTTCATGATCGTCCTACTTTTTTATAATAGATGTGAGTGGAGGTGTGGTTAATGATTTCGATCAATAGCAAAGCTTGCTAACCCCATTAGTGCTTGTTTGTATTTAGAGTCGGATAGGCCTGTGAGCGCCCGCTTGGCTTGTTCAACGTGACTGGCCGCTCGTTGCTGAGTGTACTCTAGCGCACCGGTCTTTTGAATAATGGCGGCGATCTCTTGCAGCAGCGCTCGATTGTGTTCTCCCGAGCCTTTCTCAACAGCATCGACGATGGTTTTTTTGTCTTTTTGAGAGCTATTTTTTATAGCGATGATTAGAGGTAAGGTGACTTTACCTTCGGATAAATCGTCGCCGACATTCTTACCAAGATTTTCGCTTTCGCTCGTATAATCCAGAAGATCATCAGTCAATTGAAACGCCATGCCCAGATGATAGCCATAGCTTTTAAGGGGTTGACTTAACGGTTCGCGGCAGTAGCCTTGGTTTTGACTCATTATTGCCGCTGCTTCGCAGGCGCTCTCAAATAGAATGGCCGTTTTTTTATAGATAACTTCACAGTATTTGTCTTCGCTTAATTTAGAATCCCCAATATTGATAAGCTGCTGTACTTCCCCTTCTGCAATAACATTGATGGCCCGCGACAAAATAGCCATTATCTGCATATCACCGATAGCTACTATCATCTGGAATGCTCGAGAGAATAGAAAATCACCAACCAGCACACTTGGAGAATTACCCCACTTGGCATTGGCCGTGGGGCGGCCGCGCCGCAACTGCGAGGCGTCGACGACATCGTCATGCAACAAGGTAGCCGAGTGAATAAGCTCAATAACTACAGCGAGAGTGCATTGGTCGCTGCCCCTATAATCAGTGGCTCTGGCGGCGAGAAGTGCCAATAGCGGTCGCAGGCGTTTGCCGCCAGCTTCGATCAGATAATGCCCGACCTTTTCCACCAGGCCTACATCGGAGCTCACTTGCTGGAGAATGATCTGATTGACCATTGAAAAATCTTCTTTAACAACTTCATGAAAAGACAGCATGGTCTAAAAATCACTCTTTCTCGGATTGGAAAAAACAGGGATGCTAGGGAGCGGCCCTTAGCCTGTCAAGCGAGTTAGTTAATCATTGCTTGATTGTTTGGTTTATCGTAAAATCCGCGCCTTGATTTTTTTTATTGAAGATTCTTCGAGCGGCGCTTGCCAAGATAGCTAAATAGTGGACTTAATCGATCTCTCAACAAGATCGGCTGATTCACCCCCCCCACTTTAATCTTATCCGATACGCCGTTCACAACAACCTTGGACAAAAAGGTTTGGAGCGAAATAAGCCATGTACGCAGTCATTAAAACCGGTGGAAAGCAGCATCGTGTCAGTAAAGGTGAAACTCTCAAAATTGAGAAAATCGAACACGCTACTGGTGAAATCGTCCAGTTCGACGAAGTACTTTTAGTAGCCAGTGGAGAAGAGGTGTCTGTTGGGTCGCCCCTTGTAGCAGGCGCTGTCGTCAAAGCAGAGATCGTCAATCACGGTCGCGCGCAAAAAGTTGAAATTTTGAAATTTCGTCGTCGCAAGCATTCAATGAAGCGCCAGGGCCACCGCCAGTGGTTCACCGAAATAAAAATCACCGACATTCTGTCATCAGACAGTGATGAAGCACCCAAATCTGAATAATTGCTTTGAGTGATTTTAATCAACCTCGGCGATATCCGGCGGGTTGGTAATAAAAACGATTTAGAGCCTTTATTCGAGTAGCTTCCAGGGTTCTCTAAATTCAGTCGCTGCGGACTCGAAAAAGTATCTTAAAGTAATATTTTTCTTGGTAAGCTATTGTCAAGATAACCATAAAATAGTGGAGCAATAGATATGGCACACAAAAAAGCCGGTGGTAGTACCCGTAATGGTCGAGATTCTGAAAGTAAGCGTCTCGGTGTAAAGTGCTTTGGTGGACAATCGGTATCCGCTGGCAGCATTATTATTCGTCAGCGTGGAACCAGAGTACACCCAGGTGACAATGTTGGTATTGGTAAGGACCACACTCTGTTCGCCAAGGCCAATGGCGTCGTCAAGTTTGCTATAAAAGGCCCTGAAAACCGAAAATTCGTTAACGTGATTTCTGCCTGATTGATCTGAGCCTCAGCGCCCTCAGCTATGGCTCTAAATTTTTTACAGTTCTTATAGTAAACTTTGCATTGCTAGAGATACGATGCATAAGTTAGCACTGTAACCTGTGTTTATTCTCGCTAGAAATTGCGTGAACATTTTAAATGCAGTTCAGTTTGTGGCAAGTTAATCTAAAAATAAAATAAATTAAGCTAAATTGAAATAAGAATCATTGGAAGCTTAGGCTGCTGGCTATCAGTTTATAAGCCACATCTGGCAATGTGCCTCCCGATTGGTGGCGCACGACAGCTTGATTCATTAGGCAAACGCATATTCACTGTGCGAATTCTACTTTCCATTTGGCACGTTCGATTGACAGGGTTTAGATCGCGCTTCCCGCCGCGTCGTCGATTGTTTAGTGCCCGTGGTACAAGTTAGAATAGTCTATAAACTTTCCCATATGATTTACCAATACTGATGTCTCAAGTCTCTGATATCGTACTTACCTTTAGCTGTGATGATAAACCGGGTATCGTCGCAGCGGTCGCCAATCTATTTACTCTGCAGGGTTTCAACATCCGCGAGTCTTCTCAGTTTGAGGATACTCATACTCATCGCTTTTTTATGCGTACCGTTCTGGAATCCTGCGAGGGTAAAAAATCTATCAATAATATCAAGACCAGCTTTCAGTCACTGGCTGACCGTTATGGTATGACTTGGGGCCTCTACGATGGGCATACCAAGCCCAGGGTGTTGATTGCCGTTTCTAAGTGGGAGCATTGTTTGAGGCATTTACTTAATGCCTGGAAGTCGGGTTCCTTACCTATTGATGTAGTCGGTGTTATTTCCAATCACCAAGTTGCGAAGCCACTGTGCGATTGGTATCAAATTCCTTATCACCACTTACTGGTATCAGAAGGCAACGAAGCGCAATTGTTGCAGCTAATTCAGGCAGAAAAAATAGACCTTTTAGTGCTCGCCCGCTATATGCAAATATTGTCGGACTCCCTATGCGATCAGCTCAGTGGATGTGCGATCAACATACATCACTCGTTTCTGCCCGGATTCAAAGGAGCCAGACCCTATCACCAAGCTTATGATCGGGGGGTCAAGCTTATTGGTGCCACTGCTCACTACGTGACTTCCGAGTTGGATGAAGGCCCGATTATTGAGCAAGCTGTCGAACGTGTTAACCATGCCAACACCCCGGAAGAGCTCGTAGAGATCGGGCAGGATATTGAAGCGGTAGTATTAACGCGCGCGGTGCGTTGGCATGCAGAGCACCGTATTCTTCTCAATGGCGAAAAGGCGGTGGTTTTCAACCGCTGAGCGCAAAATAACAATAGCTCTTCAACATACTATCAAGTCCTTCTCGTTTGCTAGGAAAGCAGAATCCCACAAGGTATGTCTATCGAAGTCGGCGAAAAGATGTGCGGATATCTTTATGATTCCAGGCCAATAGTTTTGTTTGGCGACGCTCTAGGTGTCTACGTAATATTTATCTCGAGCTTTTTTAAAACGCTGTCAGATTTTCTTCCAAGCCAAAATAGCCAGCAGTCCCAACGCCCAGCTTTCAAGAGGCATATTAGGAACATAATTATGCAGCTGCGGCCAAGCAAAATAAACGGCTGTTCCAGCAAGCGCTACAGTCAGTAAGTAGCGGAACCAGTGACGTTTTTCCTGAACGTTACGGGAATGATAATCTTCGGCGACTTTTTGTAGTGTTGGCGATAAATCTTTGATGATTTCCAACGTCTCCAAATTTCGCAGTATTTTAGTAGGAGCTTCGGGAAATTTTTCCAACCACTCGGGTCCGTAGCGTTTTAATTCTCTCAACAAAGTCCGAGGACTAAAGCGGTTTTTTAACCATCGTTCCAGATAAGGGTGGGCGGTTTCCCACAAATCCAGTTCCGGGTAAAGCTGTCTGCCGAGTCCCTCGATATTGAGTAGGGTTTTTTGCAGTAAAACTAGCTGCGGCTGTACTTCCATATTAAACCGTTGCGCGGTGCTAAACAGAGTAATCATCACCTGACCAAAGGAAATCTGGGCAAGCGGTCGTTCAAAAATTGGTTCGCATACACTGCGGACAGCCGATTCAAAATCGCCAATTTTGGTCTCTTTTGGAACCCAGCCACACTGCACATGCAGTTCTGCTACCAAGCGGTAGTCACGGCGGAACATAGCCAGTAGATTTCTGGCTAGATAGTATTGATCCTCTCTAGTCAGTGAACCCACAATGGCCATATCAACCGCAATGTATTGTGGTTGGTCGGGTCGTTCGCGGCTGACAAAGATGTTGCCCGGATGCATATCAGCATGAAAAAAATTATGCTCGAAGACTTGAGTGAAAAAAATGTCAATGCCGCGCTCAGCTAAGCGTTTCATATCAGTCTGCTGCGCCTTTAGTTCATCGATTTTGGTGATTTGAATCCCATAAATGCGCTCCATGACCATGACTCGCTGGTTGCAATAGTCCCAGTAAACTTCTGGCACATATAGCAGAGGAGAATGCAGAAAGTTGCGCCGCAATTGCGAAGCATTGGCCGCTTCTCGGCTCAAATCCAGTTCATCAAATATGGTGTGTCGATAGTCGCTTACTATTTCGACCGGTTTTAAACGCTCGATATCGGGCAGCCATTTCTCTAATTTTCTGGCAATCCACAGCAACAGCCGCATATCTTTGTCGATAATTTTTTCAATGCTGGGCCTAACCACTTTGACGACCACATTGTGACCATTTTTTAACTTGGCCGCATGAACTTGGGCAATCGATGCTGATCCCAATGGCTTTTCATCAAAATTCGCAAACAATTCCTCGACCGATTGGCCTAATTCGCGTGCGACGATGGCTTTAAAAGTATCAACTGGAAAAGGCGCGACTCTGTCCTGGAGTCGATCTAGTTCCCTTACTATGTCCAAGGGAACCAAGTCGGGACGAGTTGATAGCAGCTGCCCAAATTTGATAAAAATCGGACCGAGCTCCTCGCATGTTTTGCGAAGTTGAATGCCACGGTTATTAATACGGTTCGGAAAAAATAGAAAAAAATGACGGATAAACCACGGTAATCGTCGAGGTAGAAGTGTGTCGAGTCGATAGCGGCAACAAGTCAGCACAATAACGAACGCCCGCAATAAAATACTCACGATTTCGTTTTTCCATCGTTACCGGCTGAAGGCTGGAACTCCCGACGCAAAAAGCTTACTTTTGCCGCGAGTCGATCCGTGGCCAGGCTAGCCTCTTGTATCTGATCAAATAGCGGCTGTGCTTCGAGTCTATGAGGGAAGAGTGATAATTCTTCGGTCAAATATTCCTTGAGAAGCCGTTGCTGATTTTCCCGCTGCGTTTTAGCCCACAACATGCTCTTGCGCAAGCCATTTGCAACGATGGGCCCGGCAATGTCCCCAAGTGCCAGGCTGATTGCGTCTTCCCAGTCGATGTCCAATTGTTTGAATATTTTCTGCCACTGCTGCAGTAGCCCTGTGCTGCCGGATAGTTCGACTCCAGTATTAGCCAATGTTGCTGGTTGCCGCAATAATCCCATCAAAGCTTGGGTCGAGCCTTTCAGTGTCGTCGTAACAGCGCCGTCATAATACGAAAATAGTTCAACGCCTCGATCTGAACCGAGACAGTAAACGGTAAATGCGGGTCGAGTGCATTGGATGGCGAGCATTCCCTCCAGTCGAGATAACTGAGATCGGGTAGCCGGGTCGAAACGCAGGGCTTGGTTGATCATATTTTCGCAAGCCGAGGTTGCGGCGGCAATAAGGCTGGGGTCCACGATAGATCCTCAATGACTAAGTGATGGGAACTTCGCTGAAGTACACACTTAACTTAGGCTGACATTTTTCTTCTGGAGGGCGTTTAAGGCTTCAGCCCTTTGTGTAAGGCAACGATTCCGTTGGTCATATTGTAGTATTCAACTTGCGAAAATCCGACGTCTTCCATCATGGCTTTCAGCGTTTGCTGATCTGGATGCATGCGAATAGATTCCGCAAGGTAGCGGTAGCTATCTGCGTCGTTGGTAATGAGCTTACCGATCAGTGGCAGTACTCGGAAGGAATACTGATCATAGGCCTTTTGCAATAGGGGATTTACTGGTTTGGAAAACTCGAGAACCAGCAGGCGACCACCGGGTTTCAACGCTCGTAAGCTCGAGGCTAAAGCCATGTCTTTATCGGTAACATTGCGCAAACCAAAGGCTATGGTAATGCAGTCAAAAGTGTCATCGGGGAAGGGTAAGTGCTGGGCGTCCAGTTGTGCGAATTGGACATTACGGCCAACCCCATTATCCATCAGACGGTCGCGGCCGACATTGAGCATAGAGGCATTAATGTCGGAGAGAATGACCTGGCCTTCGGCCCCGACTATGGACGCAAATTTCAACGCCAAATCGCCGGTACCGCCGGCAATATCCAGCACCTTATGCCCTGGGCGCACAGCCGAAACCTCAATGGTAAAACGTTTCCACAAACGGTGAATACCCGCCGACATAAGGTCATTCATTACGTCGTATTTTTTGGCAACGGAATGAAAAACACCGGCTACTCGTTGTGCCTTTTCTGCGGTTGGTACGCTTTCGAAGCCAAAATGTGTACGGGGTTCTTTTGCCATAATGTTCTCACTTAGCCGAAAATTACGGCTATCCAGATAGAAAGTGATAATAGGACACTGACCATAACCGCAGCGGAGCCGATATCCTTAGCGCGGCCGGAGAGTTCATTTTTTTCAACGCCGATACGATCCACGATGGCTTCGATAGCGCTGTTGATCAGCTCCACAATCATAACGAACAACCAGCTACCCATTAACAGTACCAGCTCCAAAGCTGTTTGCGACAGCCAGATAGCCAATGGTGTGACAATAACGAAGATGTAAATTTCCAGACGGAAGGCTTGCTCGTGCTGGTAGGTGGATTTTAGGCCAGCGATAGAGTACCCCGTCGCTTTGAACAATCGCTTGACGTGATTTTTATGTTGATTGTGTAAGGACATTGAAGGGTAGGAGTTGTTGCCTGCGTAAAGCCTTTCACTCTAACAGATCAGGGTGAAAATTGAACGACGCTAGTGTGCGGGTCGCGGCTTTTTTGTGCAGCGTTTAGGCGGTCGAGGTACTGCTGCCACAGCGTTTGCTGTTGACTGCCCATCTGCTGTAAGTAGTGCCAGGTATAAATTCCGGAGTTGTGACCGTCATCGAAGGCGATATGCAGGCCATAGTTGCCGGCGTAGCGAATACTTTCAATAGCGACCTTTCGTTTTTCGTCTACTAATTTTTCCTGACCTGGACCATGACCTTTAACCTCAGCCGAAGGCGAATGTACCCGCAGAAACTCCGCACTCAACTGCCACTGCTTATCGCCAAATTGCAGCTCTAGAGAATTTGATTTCTTGTGTAAATGAATCTTGTCGGGCTTTTGCATGGCGGCATACGTTCCTAGTTATCGTAACGATTGCTCGTTATGTTGATGCACACATTCAACTTGTAAGTGCAACGTTTGGGTAAAATTTTACTTAGCTTAAAATAATAGTTGTTATCTGTTTCAAGGAGGACACAGATGCCGAGACGATTACGTTTAAGTCCATATGGCATAGCGCAACATATCATTCGGCGGGATAATAATCGCCAAGTTTTTTTTGCGAGCTATGACGGTATTGCCGCATATGCGCACTGGCTCTATGAGGTGGCAAAAAAGTACCAAGTACAGATTCCTACCTGGGTGTTTATGACAAATCATATTCATTTATTGGCAACCCCGACGGGAGAGGATGGAATATCAAACATGATGCAGTGCCTTGGTCGGTACTATGTTCGTTATTTTAACCGTGCCTATCGCCGTACAGGGACTTTGATGGGAAGACCGCTTTAAGTCTTGTTTGGTCGAAGAAAATCATTATTTTTTAGGTCGCCAGCGGTATATTGAGCTGAACTCGGTAATAGCAGGTATGGTGAGTGATCCAGCCGATTATCGGTGGTCAAGTTACCGCGCGAATGCTTTTGGTGTGAAGGTGAAGCTATGGTCTTCTCACAGTGTGTATCTGAGTCTAGTTAACACAGCGAGAGAGCGGCAAGCAAATTATCGCGAATTATTTAGGACAGAAGTGGATTAAACACTCATCAAAGAGTTTCATTATGCTGTCAATAAAGATTTGGTTTTGGGCACAGATAGACTTAAGGAAGAAGTTGAATCTTTAACTGGGCAGCGTCTCAGCTTGTTACAGCGTGGGCCAAATCGTTCAACGTCTGTCAAAGTGCAGGATGAGTTTTTACTCTGACCTGAATGGCCCTTACTTAAGCCTAAGCGATTGATAAATATAAAAAAGGCAGAGCCGATGACAAACTTACGCAAATCCAAAAAATCGATAACTACGCCAAAAAAAGTGATTCGTATGGTTTTCTTAATTTACTGATGGGCAATGATTTACTCGATAAAGTGGAAGAATTACTACCTGAGCATAGAGAGCGTCAGTTTCCTCCTACCGAGACTTTGTCGATGTTTCTTGCCCAGGCGATGAACAGTGATCGCTCGTGTCAAAATATAGTGAACATATCAGCGGTCAAGCGTGTGTCTCATGGATTGCCCGTATACAGTACACATACGTGCGGATATTGCCGAGCCCGGCAGCGTCTTCCCCTCAATGTAGTTGATTCCCTGACCCGCTATCTGGGACAGTTAATTGATCAACAATCTGTTGAGGCGTGGCGGTGGCAAGATCGTGCTATAAAAATAGTCGATGGGACGAGCCTAACGATGCCCAATACGGCCGCGAATCAATCTGAATTCCCGCAGCAACGGGGACAGAAGCCTGGACTTGGGTTTCCCAGTTGTCGAATCGTTGGTACAACGAGTCTTTCAAGTGGTGCGCTTTTGAATGCGACCATAGGCCGCTTCAATGGCAAAGGCGGTGATGAATAGACGCTGTTAAGCCGTATTCAAGACAGCTTTATTGCCGGCGATGTCGCGATGTCGGATGCGTTTTTTGCAACCTACTTTTTTATCGCTAAAATGTGCCAAAGAAACGTTGACATATTAATGGAACAGCAGGGTTCACGATGACTATCGACCGATTTTAGAAAGGGTACGAAGCTCGGTTCCAAAGACCATTTAATTACGATCAACAAACCTAAAATACGCCCACACTGGATGAGTGAGGCCGATTACCATTCAGCCCCTGATCCTATTATTTTGTGTGAATTCAAAGCCAACAAGAAAATCATGGTGACCCCGTCCAATTGCCCTAGATCTTTGCCTAAAGATGATTTAGCGGAGCTATATAAAAGCCGGCGGCAGGTAGAGCTTGACATCCGCAACATAAAAGAGACGCTAGTCATGGATGTGTTAAGTTGTAAATCACCCGATGTGATCAAGAAAGAAATTTGGGTTTACTTGCTGCGTACAACTTAATTCGATTGCTCATTGCTCATTGCTCATTGCTCATTGCTCATTGCTCATTGCTCATTGCTCATTGCTCATTGCTCATTGCTCATTGCTCATTGCTCATTGCTCATTGCTCATTGCGCAGTCAGCGCTTATGCACGATGTGCTTCCACGCCAGCTGAGCTTCAAATAGTGTCTGCAACTTTGGGTTTCTGCATCTTTACAAAATCGGTTGCTAGAGCTAGAAGAATTTTCGGTATTATTTTATTAGTCTCCTTCAAGGTTAAAACCATCGGCTTTAGCCGATCAGCTTCAGCTATGGTGTTGTTTTTGTCAGGCTTTTGAGATTGAAATTTTGAAGGGCGTAGTGAGTAAAGATCATGTGCACTTGCTTTTGTCTGCACCACCAAATATGGCCCCCAGTGAAGTTATGCGCTGTATAAAAGGTCGCTCATCGAGTAAGTTTTTTGAGTGTTTTCCTGAGTTGAAGAAGCGGTATTGGGGCCGTCATTTTTGGGCAAGGGGCTATTTTTGTGTGACATCAGGAGAGTTAACCGAAGAGATGATTAAAAACTATCTTGACCATCACTTTGAGCCAAAAGTAGACGACAATTTCAGAACGGAGTGTTAAACGGGCCTTTGGCCCGTATCCGGACTTTCAGTCCGTAATACTAAACAACCACCAGTTTTAGCTGGTGGTTGTTTAGTTAATGTCTCAAAAAATAGTGGGTAATCGACCAGGGCGAATCGAGCCAAGGGCCGTAAAACGAAGACCAAAAGCGTATCCACTTTTAACTAAAACCCAGAGCACTTGCATGAACTGAGGTCATGAAATTTGGTCATCCCAAGAAGCTTAAGCAAGTACCATTCTACTCTGACCCTAAATTTTATAATGGTTTTCCGCAGCCCTTGGTAGCTTTCGATGAGTTTAAAGAAGATTGGCTAAAGGCATCGGTTTATATACAAATGCAGGCGCTGCCGCTGCCGCTGCCCGGGGCTAATGCGATAGGATTGGACGGCGACGTGTTTTTACGGCGCTACTGATTACGCTTTTTTTGTCGCGAAAATTAGTTATAATCTTACTCGTGCCCTCGTGGGTCAACAAATATCTAGTTTTTAAAAATAAATAAACTGATGAAAATATAAGAGGTGAAATATCATGCCAAGCTGGACAGTAGATGAGTTTTTAGCCGATGGAGAAGCCATGGTGCACTTATTAAGGTACTGTAGAACCGAGTATAACGATGAAAATATTAGCTTCCTGAATTCTGTTCAGGTGTGGAGGAGAAAACCAGATGGTGAACGTACGATCAAAGATCGTAACGACCTGATAAATAAATATATTATGACTGATGCTCCTAAAGAGGTTAACCTTCCGAGTGCGCTACGTACCCCCATTGAGGTAGCATTAGTTGATGCGACGGTCCCCCCTGATAGCGGTATATTTGATGCTGCTGTAGCTGAAATAAAAAAATTATTGACTAAGGATGTAATACCGAGATTTTTAAAAACTGACGATGGTATTCCTTATTCAACTCACACATAAGAGAGAGAAGGTAATAGGAGAGCGTGTAAAAAAACTGTGTAACTGCTCAGTTTAAACATGAGGGGCATTAGTACAGACGAAATGTGACGTTCTCTCCTGAAAAACAGAGGGTTACCCGTTTTGATAAAAGGCGACCAAATCTAAAATCAAAACAACCTAAGAGGTAATGCCCACTCTCTATACTAATTTGTATTGTTAAACACAAGGTTCGATTGTTCAATCCAGCCGATGAATTAGGTGATATTTCCAAAGTCTGTAAGATGATGGGTGTCTCACGGGAGACATCTTATCGATATAATAAAAGAGCCTGAAAAAAGGCGATATTCATGCCTTGTTGGAAAAAATTCGACGTATACCCCAAACACTAAAAACCGTATTGATCCTACCGTAGAATCTGCCGTAATCCTCTCCCCGTGTAAAAAGCGGCACCCTGGCGCTTACAAAATAAAACGACTTAGATCTTCGTCTTTCGCCAGTTCGCCCAGATGTTGGTTAACGTAGGCGGCATCGATGCAAATCTCTTTTTCGCCGCGATCGCCATTGTCGTAGGAGATTTCTTCGAGCAACCGCTCCATGACGGTGTGCAGGCGTCGGGCGCCGATGTTTTCGGTACTTTCGTTCACTTCCCAGGCGGTCTCGGCGATTCGCCGGACGCCATCTTTGGTAAAGCTTAGTTGCACGCCTTCGGTGCTCATTAAGGCGATTTGCTGTTTGGTCAGCGAGGCGTTGGGTTCTGTCAAAATACATTCGAAATCATCGGGCGTCAGGGCCTGAAGTTCGACGCGGATGGGCAATCGGCCCTGTAATTCTGGAATTAGGTCGGAGGGCTTGGCGACGTGGAAGGCCCCCGAGGTGATAAATAAAATATGGTCGGTTTTGATCGTGCCGTATTTGGTGCTGACGGTGCAGCCTTCAATTAAAGGCAGTAAGTCTCGCTGAACTCCCTCGCGGGAAACATCGCCACCCGTGCCTTCACTGCGTTTGGCAACTTTGTCGAGTTCGTCGATGAATACAATGCCATTTTGCTCGGCGGCGGCGATGGCATCGGCTTTGAGCTCTTCCTCATTGATGAGCTTGCCAGCTTCTTCTTCACACAACTGTCGCAGCGCTTGCTTAATAGGCAGCTTGATAGTCTTGGTTTTTTCCATCCCCAGGTTGGAGAACATGTTTTGCAGCTGGCTGGTCATTTCCTCCATTCCGGGTGGCGCCATGATTTCGACGCCGATTTTGGCCGCGCTCACTTCAATTTCGATTTCCTTGTCATCCAGGTCGCCCTCTCTCAGCTTTTTGCGAAACAGTTGCCGCGTGTTGCTGCTTGAACTATCGGGCTCTGCATCGCGCGCTGGACGCAACAAGGCATCTAGTATACGTTCTTCCGCAGCTTCTTCCGCACGGTGGCGCACGGTTTCTATTTCTTGTTCGCGATGCATTTTGACCGAGCGATCCGCGAGGTCGCGAATGATGGATTCGACATCGCGGCCGACGTAACCAACCTCGGTGAACTTGGTGGCTTCTACTTTGACAAAAGGCGCATTCGCCAGACGTGCCAATCGACGGGCGATCTCGGTTTTGCCGACGCCAGTGGGACCGATCATCAGAATATTTTTGGGAGTAATTTCACCGCGCAGCTCTTCGTCTAGTTGCAGGCGCCGCCAGCGATTGCGCAGGGCGATGGCCACCGCTCGCTTGGCCTTATCCTGACCGATAATATACTTGTCGAGTTCGTGAACAATCTCTCGGGGAGTCATATTGGACATAAATTACCTTTTCGCTTTGTTGGCCGGACGTGGCTTCGCAAGCCTCTAAAAATTATCCGCATGGCCGTTATGTGCTAGCAATGGTCTCAGGGCGCGCAATTACTGCCCATCAATTCCACTTCTCACCTGTTCTTTCCTCACCTACTTTTACCTGCCACTGGCATCTCGCTTACATTCTTCAGAACTCGTTAAACATCCAGTTCTTCGATGGTGAAATTGTGGTTGGTGTACACGCAAATATCACCGGCGATGGTCAGTGCTTTTTCGGTGACCTGTCGAGCATCCAGCTCCGTATTTTCCAGTAAGGCGAGAGCGGCGGACTGAGCGTACGGGCCGCCCGAACCAATAGCGATTAAATCTTTTTCCGGTTGGATAACATCGCCATTGCCGCTGATGATGAGGGAAGCTTCTTCGTTAGCCACAGCCAACAGTGCCTCGAGACGCCTCAGCGCGCGATCGCTGCGCCAGTCTTTAGCCAGTTCTACCGCGGCCCGGGTCAATTGTCCATTGTAGGTCTGGAGTTTTTCCTCGAAGCGCTCGAACAGTGTGAAGGCGTCGGCAGTACCGCCGGCAAATCCGGCAATTACCTTGTCATTGTGGAGTCGGCGCACCTTGCGGGCGTTGCCCTTCATGACGATATTGCCCATGGAAACCTGGCCGTCGCCACCAATCACCACTTTGCCGTTGCGGCGAACAGATACGATGGTTGTACCGCGGTATTGTTGCACTGTACTTTCCTTTTTGTTTTGTCTGCTGTTGAAACAGCATAAGTTTGGGCCGTTTCCCTGAAAAATCAAGCGTTGACTTAAGGCGAATTTTTACGTTTGAGTAGCAGAGGGCTTAGATTGTTGGATACCAGAACACCACGTGCCTTGGCGACTTTCGATCGGGAATCAAACGGACCCACGATAACCCGATGCCAGGTTTGTCCCTGGTTCTTGCCTGGTTCCACAGAGGCCTCCAGATTCAGAAGCAACAGTTGCGCGCGCACCTCGTCGGCGTCGCCGCTGTTGCGAAATGAACCCGCTTGCAGGTAGAAATCGACATCGACCGGGACTTTCGCGATGATCTCGTCGGAGCGATCGGGGACTTCGAGGGTTCTCTGTTTGAGGATGCGATAAAAATCGAAGCGAGGTTTAGGCGTTTCCGGAGCGGTCTCGGTGTGCTCAGCGACTGTACTCTCGCGAGTAAGCGATGGGTCTTTCTGGTTGGCAATATAGAGTGATAGTGCGACGAGCACAGCGACTAGCACGCCAATGATCAACCACACCCAGGTGGGTATTTTCGTCTTGCGGGCAGGTTTTCGACGGGTATTGTTGCGGGCTTTGCGTCCGGTCTTCTTGGCAGTGCTTGTTCGCCGACTGCGCGTTGAATGCTGAGTCATGAAGCTTATTTTACCGGGCCCGAGAGTAGGCCGCTGAGTCTACTCGGCAAATATCGCGGGAGCAAACATCAAAATTCCTGTGGATCGACATCGACTAGCCATTGCAGTCCCCCGGTCAACTTTTTCTGCTCGAGCTGAATGCAGAGTTGGTGCAACAGCCGCTTTCGGAGCTGGCGTTTAGTGGTTTTGATTTGCAGGATAACGTGGAAGCGATTATTGCGTTTTTCCGGTGTTGCCGGAAACGGTCCGAGATATTGGACAATATCGGCATTGGCAGGGTGCAAACCTTCGGCCAACAAGCGCGCTTCCTGCAGAAAACCATAGACAGCATCGGCCCGTGGACCGTGACAGCGAATCAATGCCAGATGTTGCCAGGGGGGCATAGCTGTTATCCGGCGCTCCGCCAGTAAGCTTTGCGCCAAGTGATGATAACCCTGGTCTATCAATTCCCTCAGCGTTGGGTGGTCGCCAAAGCCCGTTTGTATTAACACTTTGCCCTGCCAGCGGTCGCGGCCAACCCGGCCGACAACCTGAGTGAGTAATTGCCCCATGCGTTCAGAGCCGCGAAAGTCGCTACTGAAAAATGCGCTGTCCAGTCCCAGAATAACCGCCAGTCCCAGATTGCGGAAGTGATGTCCCTTTGCCAACATCTGAGTACCCACTAGGATGCATGGCTTTTCCGAGTGAATTTCCTTTAGTACCGCCTGCCACTGCCCTTTACGGGCGATACTATCGCGGTCGATGCGTAGAATCTTAGCGTCGGGAAATAAGTTCGACAGTGTTTCCTCACTGCGTTGGGTACCGCTACCCAGCGCTTGCAGATTAGCGCTGCGGCAGTCTGGGCAATGTCTGGAAAGCGGTTCGCGACGATCGCAACGGTGGCAGTGTAGGTAGGTCTGCGGTGAATGCGACGAGGATGACCCCGTCACGCGATGCAAGGTCATGCGGTTGTCACAGTGTGGGCACTGGCAGATCCAGCCACAGTCGGGACAGGTCAGTGTGGGAGCATAGCCGCGACGATTGATGAAGACTAATATCTGTTGCCCCTGATCCAGAGCAGTTGCCATCGCCTGTCGGCTCTCATCAGACAGATACTGGTCCTGTGCCGCAATGCAGTGAATCTGCGGGAGCGCCTGCTGGTTGACTCTCTCGTGAAGTTGCAGGTGTCGGTATCGCTTGGACAAAGCGTTGTGCAGACTTTCCAGAGAAGGCGTGGCGCTACCCAACAGCAGCGGTATATCGCATTGTTGAGCGCGGATGATCGCCAGATCGCGAGCGGAGTAACGCACGCTGTCCTGCTGCCGATAGGATGGATCGTGTTCTTCATCAATAATGATTAGACCCAATTTTCCCATGGGCGTGAATACGCTGGAGCGGGTGCCAATGACGATGCGCAATTGATGATTAAGGGATTGCTGCCAAAGCTCGAAGCGCTGTTTATCGTTTAAGCCCGAATGTAAAACCGCGACGGGAAGCTGAAAGCGGGCTTCGAAACGCGCCAGCGTTTGGGGGGTGAGACCAATTTCGGGTACCAGCACCAGTACCTGCTGGCCACGGCGCAAAACTTGTTCCATAACCTGCAAGTAAATCTCGGTTTTTCCACTACCGGTAACTCCCTCAATTAAATGGCAGACGAAGCGCTCGGTATCGATGTTATCCAGGGCCTGTTGCTGCTCGCTATTAAGTTTCAGGGGCCGCGTTTTCAGTATCTCTTGCGGTAGCTGGTGGGCCGCGTTGTCAGATGGACGCTCGATTTTTTCAATCAGACCCTTGGTGTTGAGCTTGCGCAGTGTATCCGCGGAGATATCCCATTTTGAACGGGTGGCTGCATCCATCAGTTGTCCAGTGTGGAAGTGTTCCAGTGCCGCCTGTTGCCGGCGCGCCCGATTCAACGTTGTCAGATCCGTCTGCTCCCCGGCGGAGGTTAGCCTCCAGACCAACTCCCCGCAATTTGGCACAGCTTGAGGTTTTCTCAACAACGCCGGTAAGGCCATATGGCAGACTTCGCCGAGGGGATAGTGATAATAATCGGCACACCATTGGCAGAGTTTTAGTATCTCGGGAGACAGGGAGGGTTGCGTTTCCAACACGGCGTGTATTGATCGTAGTTTTTTGGAGGGGATATCGTATTTTTCGGCCGCACCAACAACGATACCTACAATGGCTTTTTGGCGGCCGAACGGGACCGATACCCGAGTGCCTACAGGAATATTGACGTGCGTGGAACTGTAGATAAAACTCCTTCTCAGTGGCGCGGGAACTACGACGGAATAAAGGTAGGGTGACTCGGTCATGGCGGGATTCTATTCAATTCCGTTGGTGGTGTAACTATTAATAAACTTACAATGAAGCAAGATGTCTTTCGGTTTGCTTCATATCTTCTTGTGGACTAATTTAGACAGAATCCTCTATATAAATTTAATACACTGATCGAAAATTTTTATGCTGGACGGAATCACCATGGATACAGTAGTTTGTATTTTTTGTGAATCTGAACTCATTTTGTTTAATTAAGCTGCTGGATTTTCCCTCGATATTATTACAAAGTTTAGAGTTATTGGATGTTAGTAATAATCTAATAACTTCTACTGAAGCACTTTTTAGTGCTGAGAGCTTAATGGATTTGGATCTAACCAATAACCAGCTAACGGATATAGCCCGACTTATTCGAACTTACTTATACCTTGGGGAGCCTGCCTCTATTAGGTAACAACCAGCTGCGTTGTACTGATTTGGATGGACTGGAGCAATCCCTAGATCCGGGCGTTCAATTTTTCGTCCAACGCTTTGCCAGCCCGCAGTAGTATCCTATTGTTCTGCCAGCGGCATGAGTACAAGCTACGAGTGGATTGATTCAGTCACTATTAACAGTGTAACTATGTCTAGCGGCTCTGATTTGGGTTACGGTGATTACAGTGGCCAATCAGTTGAAGTCAATAAAAGGTGAGTTAGTGACCTTAACACTCGCGGAGCGAACGCAAATAGTCGATTTTTTTTCAAACTGGGTGGGCAAATGATCGATAGCTCTCCCATGTACGGCTCGTCGCAGCAGGTCGTTGGCTATGCTTTAGAACAGCTCGATTATCCCTCCCAATTATTTTCTGCCGAAAAAGTTTGGACTCGCGACGGTTCAGTCGCTCGGCGACAAATACAACAAACGGGGAACGCCTGGGGCTTGAAGCGTTTTGACTTAATGCAAATTCACAACCTGCTCAGTTGGCAGGATCATATAGAAATTTTAAAGCAGATGAAGAGCAATGGTGAGCTTCGCTACATAGGCATCACGACTTCGCACGGTCGGCGCCACCGCGAATTAGAGAAAATTATGGCAAGTGAGCCACTGGATTTTGTGCAACTCACTTATAACCTGGAGGATCGCGAAGTGGAGCGGCGTCTACTACCTCTGGCGCGTGAAAAAGGGATTGCCGTGATCGCCAACCGCCCGTTTCAAGGCGGTTCTTTAATCAATCAATTGCAGCGGCGAAATGCTCCTTTGCCCGATTTTACAAAAGCTATTAATTGCCAAAACTGGGCGCAGTTTTTACTGAAATATGTCGTCTCTCATCCCGCCATTACCTGCGCCCATTCCCGCGACTACTCGGCTCGAGCACATGCGGGAAAATATGGGCGCCGCTAACGGCCCGTTGCCAGATAAAAAAATGCGCAATGAGATGTTCGCTTATGTGCAATCCCTATGAATTCCTTAGTGAGGCTTACTTAACAAGGTATGGTAGAGAGAATTTGAGCTTTCAAAAGCCCGGCGCCAGCCAGTAGTCGTAAATTCAGGTGCGGTAATTCAAATGAGAGAAATGCTGGATTTTATTAGCAGCTACTCTCTGGTGGATTTGATCCCCATGGAGACGGCAGTCTACTTGCGGCTGTTCGAACGGGCAAACGAAAACCTGTGGCCCTTGCCCCTGCTCACCGTTCTCTCGGGCATAGCATTAACGCTGGTAGTCACCTTTAAGCGCCATATCAACGCAACTCCCTGGCGCTGGGTTACCTGGGGCGTATTGGGCGCCGCCTGGTTACTGGTTGGCTATCAATTCCACTGGCGTCTATTGGCGGAATTGAATTGGACTGGAGACTACTTTGGTCTGCTGTTTATCGCTCAAGGCTTTTTATTATTGCTGTTGCTTTTTCTGGGCAAGCCAACGCCGGCTGCCAACAATCGGCTCTTTGAAAAATTACTAGGCGTCATAATGATGGTGTGCGCTGCGGTGGTGTATCCGCTGATTCCCTGGATAACGGATCGCTCCTGGTCTTCCTCAGAACTTTTTGCTATTGCTCCCGATCCAACCTGCCTGCTTACTTTGGGCGTTTTGTTGGCTACTCACTCTGCGAGGTGGTGGCTGCTAATCATTCCATTACTTTGGTGCCTGATCAGTGGCGCGATGGCCTACGCCATGGACTTACCCAGTGGTTTGCTGTTACTAGCAGCGGGAGCGTTACCTTTATTAGTGGTTGCCCGTAAATAACCGACAGCCTAAGGTAGCTTCCACGCGCCAGTAAACTTGACCGGCACTAATACCCCGCGAATATTAAACGTAAGCAATCATCAATCAATCACAAAGAAAACTGAAAATGGATACAGTAACTCAAATCGCTCTTGGTGCCAGTGTGGCTGCCGCTTGTGTACCCAAAGGCCACCGCCGCAAAGCCTTGCTGATAGGTGCTGCATTAGGAACTCTGCCAGATCTCGATGTATTTATTGACTACGGCGATGCCGTTGACAACTTCACCTACCATCGAGGCTTTAGTCACTCCCTTTTTGTGCTCACACCTTTTGCCATTGGGCTGTGGTATTTATTAAAACGGTTTTGGTCGCCGGCCAAGCTCGCTCCTCAGCCCTGGTTTTGGGCAATCATGTTAGCGTTGATCACGCATCCGCTACTCGATGCTCACACCGCGTATGGGACTCAGCTATTCTGGCCGATACAAACTCCACCGGTAATGTGGACAACCTTATTTATTATCGATCCGTTTTACACGCTGCCTTTATTGGTAGGCGCATTGGTACTTGCTGTAAAGCCAAACGGCCCGCGCGCTTATAAAACTTTGGTGATGGGCTTGGTGATTAGTACCTGCTATCTCGGTTGGTCCTGGTGGGCTAAAACCATCATCGAGCATAAGGTGATCGCAAATTTCGATATCGAGTCGCCACAAACTACCTTATTCACGACGCCAACGCCTTTTAACACGCTATTTTGGCGCGCGGTAGTCTTGAAAGAAGATGACTACTACGAAATTTATCTACCGGTGTTTGGAGACGCTAAGCCCAGCATCACCACTTATCCTAAAAATCAGCACCTGCTTGACCAAGCTCAACATCTGCGGCCGGTTGCGCGTCTCAATTGGTTTGCCCAGGGATTTATTAAAGCTGAACGCATCGATAATCAATTGGTCATCGCCGATCTGCGCATGGGGGTAGAACCCCACTACGTCTTTCGCCACGTGGTGGCAGAGCAGGGCAATCCTCACTGGCAAGTAAGCCCCACGACCTTACTGCCCAAAACGCATAACTGGCAGGATGTGGTTGATTTGCTGAAAAAGCTATCGGATAAATAAATCTTTCTGCCGCTAGTGCCGGGATCATCACTAAGCACCTGGCTTTAGTGGCCTTAGCGAACTCTCGTTTAGCGGGGCAGCGGGCGCGAGATAGAACTCAAGTCTTGAAATGGATTGTCGATGCCTAGGCTTTATCGGGGTAGAGAAGTGTCTTGCGCATCGTCTTCGCTAAAAATCCGCAGTCGCAACCGCTCTCCGAAGAGGTATAGGTTGGGGACAAAGACCAGCGTTACCACAGTGGCAAACAGTACACCAAAAGCTAGAGATACCACCATGGGAATCATGAACTGCGCCTGAATACTGGTTTCCGAAAGGATGGGGAGTAAGCCGACAAAAGTTGTCAGCGATGTCAGAATAATAGCTCGAAAACGCTCGCTGCCCGCCTGGGTGATAGCTTTCATCAGCGTCATGCTGCGGTCTCGCATGTGGTAGTGAATACGGTCGAGCAGAACTAGATTATCGTTGATCACCACCCCGGCACAGGCGAGAAACCCCAACATGGAATTCATGGTTAACGCGGTATTGGTCAGCAGATGCCCCAATACCGCGCCCACAAAGCCAAAGGGAATGGCGGTAAGAATAATAACCGGCTGCCAGTAAGACCGGAAAATAATGGCCATCAAACCAAAGCTGACCAAAAAGGCGATGGCAAAGTTTTTCAGTATCAGATTGTTGAATTCCCTTTCATCGGCGACAGCGCCGGCGATTTCAATGGTGAGACCACGGTATTGTTGCTGCCATTGAGGCAGATTTTTCTCCATGAATTCATTGGCCAGCACCAGAGAGTCCACACCACGGGTGACTTCGGCGGTGATATTGATCACCCGGCGCCGGTTCTCCCGACGGATCTCAGTGAAGCCAGGGACTTCGACAACGTCCGCTACTTCCATCAAGGGCACGAAACGTTCGTCTTGAGTGCGAATGTACAGGTTGCGAATGGATTCCACCTGGCGGCGCTCGCTTGCGGGGTAGCGCAACATCACTTTGATATCGTCATTGCCCCGCGGAATGCGCTGAATTTCCTCTCCATAAAAGCCTTGTCGCACCTGGCGGGCGATATCCGCCAGACTCAAGCCCAGCGCACTGGCGTAGGGTTTTAGTCGAAGCTCGTACTCGGTTCGCGCCCCTTCCAGATTGTCCTCAATTTGATAAACCGCCTCGTAGCGACCCAAATCCTCTCGGATATCGCCGACTGCGGCCGCCAGTTGCTCATTGTTATTTCCCGGCAGACTCACTCTAAATCTCAGATCTTTGCGATCGGGGTTGATGGTAAAGCGCAGACTTAAGGTCTTAACGCCACTGAGCGGGCCGATGAGTTGTTGCCATCGATCTTTAATCTGAATGATATTGACCTTGCGGGTTTCATCCGGAGTGAGACGGACTCTAACCGTCACCACGTTGTCCTCGGCCTCCGAGCGAATAGCGCGGATAAAATTGCCGCTGCCATTGATGCCGACCAGTTTTTCGTCGGACTCAAGCTGATAAGCCGCTTGCTCAATCTGGTCTTGAATACGTTTACTTTCGCTAAAAGCGACGCCCTCGGGCAGATTGGCGGTGATGGTCACCGAACTGGAAACAATGACCGGCCGAAAAGATTTTTTGAGATAGCCGCCGAAGAAAAACAAACAGAGCACGATGGTAAACCCCAGCAGAAAAACAATCAGAGTAGTGCCATTGGCCCGCAAGGTCATATTGATGAACCGGCGATAGGTATTGTTGGCAAAAGACTCCATCCCCCGCGAGAGGCGGTAGCGAAGCTTGTTTAATAACCAGGCGTTTTTCGGCTCGACTTCGGCTTTAGCGTGAGAGAGATGCGACGGCAGTATCAACAGGCACTCCACCAGCGAGAAGAACAGACAGATAATGACCACTGTGGCGATAGGTACCGCCAATATGGCGGCTTCATTTTCCAGACCATACATCGCGGAGAAGAAGATCATGGAGCTAACCACCGCGAAGATAACTGGTTTTCTCACCGCATCGAGCCCCTCCTTAACGGCGGCGCGGCCCGACAGTCCTCGTTGCTGCGCGGCGTAGACACTCTCCCCGACAATGATGGCGTCGTCCACTACAATCCCCAGTGCCAACAGGAAACCGTACATGGAAATCATATTCAGCGTGACGTCGAAAAAGGGCATTACCCAAAATGTGCCAAAAAAGGCAATAGAGATGCCGACACTGACCCACATTGCCAGCGATGGCCGCAAAAACAGCATTAGCACAACGAACACCAGGATCAGGCCGGTAGCGGTATTCTTCAGCAGTAGATCCACCCGGCTCTCAAAAATGGTTGACCAGTCAAACCAGATGTCGACCGATACCTCTTGCGGTAATTGCGGGCTCAGGCGCTCGAAGGCCGCGCGCGCGCTGGCGGCGGCCTCGACAATATCGGGGGGCGTTGAGGTGTAGAGAATCAGGTAAGCTGCTGGGTAGCCGTTAAAATTTCCGCGCAAGTCCCGCTCGGCAAAACCATCGCGAATGTCGGCGATTTGTCCCAGTTTCAGCTCGCCATTATTGGCGTCAGTCGCCACCACGATAGCGGCAAAATCTTCAGCCGTATAAGCCTGCCCGCGGGTTTGCAGGAGAAAATTCCCGGATTCGCTCTTGATGGTTCCCGCCGGAAGATTGATGGATCGCTGGCGCACGGCGGCGGCGATCTCGTCAAAGCTCAGGCGGTAGTTGCGCAGAGTCGATTCGGAGACCTCAATGCTCAGTTCGCGGTCGCGAGTGCCATCGATACCGACGCTGGAGATAGCGTCCTCTTTCAGTAACTCTTCTTGTAGCCACTGCGCTGTCTCTTTGAGAACAACTTCGCTGACGTTGCCGAAAACGGCGACTCGCATCAGCAGTTTCTGAATAACCGACTCGGTCACCCGAATTTCGTCGACCTCCTCCGGCAGGGTATTCAGGGCGTCGATACGGGTTTTAACATTATTCAGCAGGCGTTGGGTATCGAAGTCCTTGACCACTTCTAGCGTGATGTTGGCGCTGCCTTCCCCGGCCCTGGATATAATTTCATCGATACCCTCGAGATCGGCAATGGCCTCTTCGATGCGGATGATAATTTGTTGTTCGACCTCGGCCGGGCTGGCGCCGGGGTAGGAAGCTGAAATTGATAGACTGTCAAAGTCACTGCGGGGAAAGGTCTCCTTGCCCAGGCTGCCGAAATAAAAATAGCCACTGGCAAAGATGAGCACCATCAACAGGTTTGCCGCGATGGGGTTATCGATAAACCAGTCGGTAATCGTCTTCATCGAGCGGCCACCTGGGGATTCGATTTATCCTCAAAGTTACGGTTGTTCAGGCGGCGGTCTGGTTGCTCACTTACCAGTTTTTCATCAATTAGCGTAACGCTCATTCCCTCCCGCAGTACGCGCGGATCACTGACCACAATCAACTCGCCGACCTCGATTTCGGGAGCGTCTACCCAGAGGGTTCCATCATCCTCGCGGGCGATGACGGTAACCGCTTGTGAGCGCAATCTTCGGGTCTCGTCGACGACAAACACTCGACCTTCCAGAATTGCCCGGTTGGGCAAACGCAGAGCCGTGGGAAAGCGTCGCCCAGGGATAGTAACTTCGACAAATAGCCCCATGATTAGCGGTTGCTGGTGCTGCTCGCTGGAAAAAGGCCGATCGACCACGGCAATCAGATGAGTGAAACGGGTGCGAGGATCAATACTGGCATCCATACCCACCAGGCGGGCCTGCCATTCGACGCTTTGTTCGCCGAGTATCGCCGACAGGGTAATCGCTAAATGGCTGCCGTCGTCGAGCGTAAACTGCCCATTGGCTAAGCGCGTCAGACTCAGCTTGGTTTGCAGCAACTGCTTCATGGTTAGCGGAAGGCGAATTTCAGCCCACTGGCTATCGTAGATATCGGCAATCGCGGTGCCCTGGGGAACAAACTGGCCCAGGTCCACTTCAGTGGCCTGGATTCTGCCGGCAAAGGGCGCACGGATTTTAGTGCGATTCAAATTCAGCTCGGCTTGTTGCAAGGTGGCCCTGGCGGCGGCGAGAGTGGCCTCGGCAGCATTTACCTGAGGTTTGCGCAGAAATAAATCATTGGCTTGTCGGTTGCCCAACTCTCGCCACTCGCGCTCTGCCTGCCGCGCCAGGCCCCGCTCCAGCGCTAGTTCCCGCTCGGCATTGGCGACTGTTGATCGGGCGTTAGTCACCGCAATGGCGTAGTCGCGACCGTCCAGTTTTACCAGAATATCGCCCTCGGAAAATATTCCGCCATCGATAAAATTTTTAGATACGGACTCGGCCAGTCCAGACACTTCGGACACCAGAAGAATCTGCCGACGAGGAACCACGGTTCCCTGGGTTTTAACCTGGACTTGATAAGCCGCCGTTGAAGCGCTAAGCACCTCGACGGCGGGGGGCTTAACGACGGGCTGCGTCCGCATGGTCGGCTGCGGTCGAAAAAACCACAGTGCGGCGATGATGGCAATGCCCACTGCCAGAATAAGCAGCGCCGTTGTCGCGCCCCGACTGTGACGATAGGGCGTCGGTTTTGAGAGAGAATCAGTATTCAACATAAGCAGCGCTTAAACTTCCAAACCTAAACTTCAGAAAACAGAAATAGAAAAAAATAGAAAGTGTTTTTGTCGACCCGGCAATACGCAATATAAGCGATACTGAGCTAACGTCTGGCGAGCAATTATGCTGTCAATGAGGTACCAGAGCAAAAACCTGCGTGCGAGACTCTTTATCCATGCTGCTGAGGCAAAAGTAAAGAACACTCTGAGATTTTAAATGCACTGTGAATATTTCGCGTACGCCCTGGGTTGCCTGTAGAGTTGGCTATAGGGTGTAGGTGAAGAGCCAGAGCGGGATGCGATAAGCTTCGGCCTCTACTTCCAAAGACTTGAAAATTCAGAGTGTTGTCTACCCGCCACCTCGCTGGTAACTCGACGGATCCACGGCCTATATACGTGGGAAAGCCGCGATCCGAGCACAGTGATCACCTATGGTCAGAGAGACTGATTTTGGCTTCGGGCGGGTGAGTATTCGGGTGGAATAATCGGACCACGAGTGCTAGATGCCGATTAGTAGGATTCGCAACTGGATTGCGGAGTTCTATTTATTTGTGGTTGTCAGGTAAAACCAGCTCGATGAGAGTTAAGTTATTATAGATAGCTAATGATGGAAAACCGTGCCCGGGAACTCGCGGTGATGGACGCGCAAGATCGCGTCGTGATGTACATCGATTGAGACTACTAATTTATGCCTGCTATGATCGACCGGATGTGTTTGAAGGTGAAATCGAAGTCGACGAGAGTTATTTTGGCGGTAGCCGCAAGAAAAAACGTGGTCGAGGTGCAGCGGGCAAACAGGCCGTCTTTGGACTTTTAAAGCGTAAAAATAAGGTATTTTCTGAGCTTGGATGCAAAGACGGTTACTCTTTTGCCGATTATTTGAGAAAAAGTAAAACCTGATAGTGTTTCTATGCCGATTCATTTAGAAGCTATAATGCACTGGATGTTTCGGAGTTCAAACATCATCGTGTTAATCACAGTGAATTATTTGCTGATAAGCACAATTATATTAATGGTATTGAATCTGCGGTACGCTTGGATGTGAAATTCACCCACTTATCCTGAGAACATCATGCTACAAAAAATAGTATGCTTTTTGACCAAACGAAACGCAAAATACTTACTTTATTATCTCCGTTTTTGTCACCCTTCCGGGCCGGAATATGCTGAGATGCTAAAACATTTAAAGATTTTTTATTCGATGGGCGAGAATTGCTCAGTTATCCCCGGTACCTATGTTGGTGATGCCAAATACATTCGACTGGGCAATAATGTGCGTCTGGCTGGTTGTCTGATTTTCACTCACGATGGCGTTGTTAACATGCTTGGGGCAGCCTACAATTTAAAGCTCGATGCGGTAGGCAAAGTGGATATTGGAGATAATGTGTTTATCGGCTATGGCGCATCGGTGATGCGTGGTGTGACGATTGGTAATAACTGTGTAGTTGCCGCAGGCTCGACTGTTGTCAAAAATATACCTCCCAATTCAGTGGTAGGTGGTGTACCTGCGAAAAGAATTTGCAGTACCGATGAATTGGTAGTTCGCTTAAAAGCAGAGACAGAATCGCTACCTTGGAATGATCTTATTCAACAACGTGAAGGTGGATCTGACCCAGAAATGGAACTGATTCTTGATAAGAAAAGGCTCGAGCATTGGTTTGGAGAGAAATAGCTCGTAGCTTGGGGTGAAGCATGAGCCCCAACAAAACTATGTTCACGGTTTGTCGTAAATTTAAATCAAACAACCCAAAACGTAATACCTCAGATATATTTGCATGCAAGGCGTTTAAATAATTTTATGTGGAGGAGTATGGTTGTTCGTGTTGAGGTTTTTCCCTCACCCCTACACCCAATCAAGGAAATTGCTTAGGGAGGAGTAGGTGTTTTACCGAAGAGCGAAGGTTGCCGGTCGGGACGTATTTTTTTACGGTCAATCTGGCCGACCGCAGAAGCCAATTAACTTCAGTTAAGAATGGGGGAATTACCGTTGGATAAAACGAGCATTCGCTAAATCGATCAAGAGGCTTGTTTGCCCCATAGTAAGGCGCATGCTATCCCAGCGATAAAACCAAACAGGTGGCTCTCCCATGAGATGTAGGGATAGCTTGGTAAGACACCGAATATCAACCCTCCATAGCCAAACCCGACGAGTAGCGAAATCAAGATCAATTTGACTTCCTTGCTCAAAATCCCAGCTAATAGCAAGTATCCAAAATATCCGTATATTAGGCCACTCGCGCCGACATGAATGATTGCCCTTCCGAAAAACCACACCAAGATACCTGAAATCAAAATACAAACGGTAGTTACCAGAGCAAAGCGTTTTGCCCCGTGCTGTAACATCAGAAGTGAGAATATGGCTAGAGGCACAATATTTGAGAAGAAGTGCATCAGGCTTCCATGAAGTAAGGGTGCAAGAATGACACCATACAGTGCTTCAGTATTTCGAGGCATCAACCCAAATTGGTTTAAGTATCTACCGGTAAAGAGATTAAAAACTTCTATTCCGGCGATAAACAGGCAAATAGTTAGGACAATTCTTATTTGCGAGTTGAAGCTAATATGCAGTCTTTTAAAACTCATCTAAATGGTAATTGCCTTTCTAATAACAGAGAGTGTCATTTCCAGTGTTTCCAACCATCTAGGTAATAATCAAGAACTTTTGGTGAGTCTAAGGTGCTGATTTCGACATCGGAGGCTCGCATATCTTTTTCAAAATATAACATTCGTTCAATAGCATAGGCATCGACATATTTTGTTGCTACAGGAAGTTTGGTTGCGTCCAAATCGATTCGTGACTTGCTGGCGAGTATAAAGCCCCACTCCCCGAAAGATGGGATGTTAGTGTGATAGGGAACTACATCAGTGTAACCAGCTGATACGATAGTTTTTTTAATCGACCAGAAAGCTTTTGGTGCGTAAAAAGGGCTAGTTCCTTGAGTCACAAAACTCCCGTTTTCGCTGAGCCTATCTTTAACTAGCAAGTAGAACTCTCGACTATATAAGCGTGACAAGGCGGTGTTGTTGGGGTCAGGTAAATCAATAATGATAAGGTCGAAGTAACGATCCGTATTACTAAGATATACAAACGCATCTTTATTGATAACGGTAAGCCTCTCGTCATCAAGCGCTTCATTATTAAGCGAGCTAATATAGCTATTAGATTTAGCTAGGGTGGTAACTTCTGGATCTAAGTCTACCAAGGTCATTGTTTGAATGTCGCTGTAGTTCATTAACTCTCTTATTGCCAGCCCATCGCCACCACCGAGCAACAATATGTCTTTACATTCGCAATTCAACATGGGGATATGCACTAAAGATTCATGGTAACGGTATTCGTCAGCAGAGGAAAATTGTAAGTTTCCATTTAGAAATAGGCGGATATCTTCTTTGCTTTTGGTAAGAACAATCTGTTGGTATGGGGTTTCCTTGGCGTAAACCACGCGATCATCATACATTTGGTCTGTCCATAAGCCCAAAAGCTTGTGGGAAAACAGAAAAATCGTTATTAGAATGGTCAATGCTGAAAAGCTGTATAGGTACAGTACGGTCTTTTTCTCAATGTTTAATGATTTAGAAAAAAACCATAAGACTGAGAACCCTATCGACATATTAACCAGGCCGAAAAAAAGCGATGTCTTGAATATGCCAAAGAAAGGCAACAAGAGAAAAGGAAAAAGTAGTGTGGCTATCAAGGCTCCTAGATAATCCACCGAAAGCACGTTGGATAAATTGTCTTTGAGCACAAAATATGGGGACATTAGACGGCTTAGCAGTGGTATCTCCAAACCGATCAACAAGCCGACAATAGAAGTTAGGAGTAAAGTAGTGAATTGAAAGTAATCGAAATAGGCAAAGGAAAAATACAGCAGTGGAACGCTGAGACCGCCAACCAATCCGAGCAAGATTTCTGCAGAGATAAAATAGTGCAGCAATTTCCCGTCACCAATCATTCGCGACAGATAGGAACCTAGCCCCATCGTTGCCATGTAAAAACCGATAACCAGAGAAAACTGTTTAATACTATCGCCAAGAAAATAAGAACTCGTTGTCGCTATGAGTAGTTCATAGACGATTGAGCAAACACCAGCAATAAATGTTGAAAATATTAAAATATTGACGTGCTTGGCTGCTTGGGTGTCCGATTTTTCCGATGCCATAGGCTACTTGCCCCCGCTGTATCCGCCGCCCCTGTTGTTTGGGCCTCCTAGACTTCCATCACGTGTGCTAGGTGAATGGTGGATATTAGGGCCGCCCCAGTACCAAAAAGAAGGGCCACGGTTATAGCCGCCATATCCAATATAACCCCAGCCACGCATGCTGATCATTAGCAGCAAAAAATAGACGACAGCCATAGAAACAATGAGTCCGATAAGAGCGCTTCCTGATTGTTTGTTTCTACTCACTTGATTTCTATTCATTCTTGTCATCGCTATAATCCTGTTTTTCTCCGGTCGTTCCCTGATTCATAAAGTACTGTTGAAGTAGCGTGTATCGCTAATCCCATAATGAGTGAAATGAAGCCGATCCATTTGTAAGCAATTGAGCTGCCCAGTTTTTTGTTGGCCTCAACACGGATATTCCCTTCGCTTGAGCCGCTGTTTGTAGAATTAAAGTTAATAAAGTAATTGCCGGGTTTTGGAAAGGTCACCGAAATATCGTAGTTTGTTTTACCTTCCTGCCAGGGGCCTTCGGCGTCTCGCCCCGTTTCAAACCAGAGCTCTTCACTAAACGCAAAAAGATAGTTGTCTTTTGCGTCCACGACTTTGGCTTCGATAGCGCTCCAGCTACGGTTACCAACATTTTTTGCAATTTTTATTTCTACCACTTCGTTTTTCTTATGTATTTTGATGGGGCCAAATTTGCCGCCTGTAGAGGGGAAGCTCTGTTTGACAGTGTCGCCAGTATGAGAAGAAAGTACCCACGCTGTAATCAGGCAAATAAGGCCGAAAATGACAAAGCTAAGTCCATATTTGTTTTTTTTCATCTGCATATCCGTATTAACTGAGCTATATGACAAAGAACACAATTGAAGCGAAGCAAACGACCATGACAAGCTCTAGAATCCCTGCACTGATATTCCGGTCATTGTGTATTTCATGGTTGAGATCATAGTGAGGTATTAGACATTTATCCATGATATAGCGGAATATCGGGAGTACGATAAGTGCGCCGCAGGAAATGAGTGCAAACCGGCTTAGGTTATACCCCCAGCTAATGAAGTTACCCGATGCTCCATTCATAAGGATGATACCTAATGCGATGAGCGCGCCGCCAAAGGCAATTCCAGCAGCGACATTATCCTTTTCTATTTCATCGTGGATATCATAAGGAGTGATTAGGTTATACACCTTTGAAAAGAGAATGAGTGCCAGTTGTCCAACAGCAAAAAAAGCTATGGCGGTAACTATGCCACCACCTTCTCCATGAACAGCGCCAGCCACTATCAGCCCTGATGCAATAAAAGAGCCTGCAACTACTGCGCCCGTGCCTTCGTTTTGATCATCAACTAGCTCTGATTTATTTTTGAATTTATAAAGAATCAGTTTATCGTTGATCACCCTGGAAACATTCAAAAGAACAATTCCGACAACTGAATAGCCGCCCACGAGAATAAGGTCTTGCACAATGCCATGGCTAGGGCCGATCAGCACGCTCACAAAAATGATAGTCACTGCAATAAAGTAGCCTGAGAGGGAAATCGCTATGGCTTTATTGTGTTTTTCTGATATTTCCTTGTTGATGTCATAAGGGGTGAACTTGTTTGCGGCCCATTTAGAAACCCAAAAAACGATTAGATACAGCAATAGTAGGCTTAGTGGCGCAACTATCTTGGGTATCAATAATTCCAGATCAAACATATAACTTTCCTTAGCCTTTTATGCGGTAGCAATACAGCTTTCGATAGATGATATTTGGGGGATTGATTCATCTCTGGCCATTAACAGTATTGCCTTCGCTGAGATTACAGCACCCTCTGGAGGACACGTTTTTACTTCACCTTCATTATCGATATACCCAAGAGGGGTGCCCATTTCTTGTTGTATTAGCGCGCAAGCAATATCCTTCCAGGGTTTATTTTTAATATTGATATCGTATCGGTGAATGGATGCACCGAAATGTGTAAACAGGTCCTCAAGTATGCGTTCCGTGCCTGGTGCTGATAGCGCCCTAACAATAAGCTCTGGGTAGGCTCGGATAGGTCGAAGTACAGAGTCAGCTCCCATCGTTTTGAATCGTTTGAAATTGGAGTCCTGCACAGCCTCTGCAGCAATCAATGCGTTATTGCCTCGGCGTTCAAATCGATCCAGCAAGTCCAGTGTTAGGCTGTCGGAGCGAGGGTCTAAAGCATCTTGCGCAAGAAATAGTACATAGCTCGCTTCATTAATACTCACGTCTGAGAAGAAATCACCGAGGCTCGTGTCGACGTTTTTATAGACAACACCCATATCGGCTAATGATTTTGGCAGCCCTTGAGGAAACAAGTGGGTTGCCAGGATGACAGGTTTTTCTGCCAGGGATGGAGTGGCGCGAAACTGATGAATTAAGCGTAGCAAGAATTGTTCACTATTCTTGTCTGGTGCATTCACTATAACAATATGATCATTCATTCGATTCCAGCTCCAGAATCCTTTAGTAATTCGTTCTCGGCGATCCATGCGAAAGTCGAGGTATTCCCCGGCAAGTTGTGCCAGCATCCATATTCCGAGAATGTACAGTAGTATAACAGTAGAAATTTGCCCCCAAAAGCTGCTGGCTGAAAGATCACCGTATCCGACGGTGGTGACGGTGGTTAATGTCAGCCATACTGCCTGATTTAGAGGCAGTTTTTCAAACCACATCATTGATATTATGTGCAGACTTAAAATCAGTAAGAGCTTTAAGCATAGGTATCGCAGTCGGTGAGCAATACTATTTTTCGTCTGCCTAACTAGCTTTACAATCTGTCTGTTCTTCTTTCTGTTTAGAAAAAAATTGAGCACAGGTAGTTTACACTTCCATTGGGCGCTAAGGCCTTTTCCAAAGCTCAACGACATCCGTCATAGGTCTCACCAATCCGAGGGATACTTCGATTTCATCGCCTTCCCAGACTTCAATCTCCAAAGATTTATTTTCGTCTGCGGTGTAATACTCAAAATACTTAAATGCCTCACCGCCAGGCGGAATGCCATCACTATGCCTGATATCCTTTTCAAAATAGTGTCCTTTTGCGCCAAAGACTCTTCGTGAATAACTGTTGGCTAGCCAGCTATCGGAAGAATTCTGGTCAGTGGTGATAATTTCCCGGCTGTTTTCATCCTTCATTGCTGTGCGCAAACGATTCCAACCAAACAACGATTCGACTTCCTTATTTTTCAGCGTTCTCGATATAACGATCAGTTCCTCTCCGTCGAAATCTTCAATAGAAAGATAGAAGGGCTTGCGATCACCACTTTTAATAACAAACTGCGGTGATCCGGTATTACCATAGAAATAAGTAGCTACTTTCTGCACTTGGAAGGTCTCGCCCCGCAAACCTTCGGGAATCGCAAAGCCATCAGCGAACCGCAGCATATCGCCTTTGGACAGTTGTTCAGGCGATGTTAGTTCTTCAGGTGTACTCTGCTTCTTAAATGATTTTATTAGGGAGCCTAGCGTTCTCAGCATCGTTCTTACCTTCCCGTCATTGTTTTTTTTGGGTTTCCCCTCGATATCGCAATTCCACAGTCGATTTCTGAGGGCGAAATGCTCGTTTTATTACCGCTTCGACTTTCTCTGGCGTCGCTTTTCCACACATGAATACATCAAATGCGGCAAAACCGCGTTCAGGCCAGGTGTGCACATTAATATGGGATTCTGCCAAGATGGCTGTGCCAGACAAACCGCCTGTTGGCGTAAACTGATGGATGTGGATATATAGTAGTGTTGCGCCGGCAGCATCTACGGAGTCTCTGAGTGTTCGATCCAGCAGCTCTCTATTATCAAGGTTTTCTGCCCCCCAGATATCAATAAGAATATGCTTTCCAGCATATTCGCTATCTCCAAGTTGGGTGAAATAGTCCTTACAGTATATTGGTTCTGCTTGATGATTATTCATTTTTAGCAGCTATTATTCCTTCAGCTTACGCTGCTTTTCGGCATATTGTATGAGTTCGCCAGCAGCTAATTCCTTAATTTTTAGTCGGTCAATAGGGTTAACACCATACGCTTTAGCTAAAACAGAAAAATCCTCGTCCGATAGTGAGAGCGTCAGGCGAGGTCTTACCGGCTTTTTTTTGAATTGTAACCCTAATATTTTTCTAATGAAATCAGGCGTATTAAGGTGTTTATCTAGTGCTTTTTTTTTGATCAAAGTCTGAGTGTCAACGCCAAGATCAAAGGCGATCTGTATGGCCGTAGCAGCAGCTTTTTCCTTTTCCCACTTTTGCTTTGCTCTCATATTGCCTAAGACCTTCAGTTAATAACGCCTTATCCTCGCTTCAATCGCTCAAGAATTGATTCTGCTGAAGATTCTTGAGAGCCGATACCTGAGGCTTTCATCTTGGTGGCCAGGTCATCAGACAGCTCCGCTTGCAGCGCTTCGCCAGCAGCTATTTTGTCAGCACGATCCTGTTGTTTCTTTTTAATCCGTTCCAAAGATACACGGGCGCTACTCATCGTTGAGTTGTTAGCGGCAATGTTATCGGTGACGGACATTGTCGCTTTCTGAACAGACTCAGTTGTCTTTACCATTAAGAGCTGACGCTCATTTTCAGCAATGGTTTTTTCTGCCTGTTTGATTTGTGATTTCAGCGTTGCAGTGTGATCAGTGAAGCCTGATAGGATAGTTTCCTGATCGTTTAAAGCAAATTCATATTCTGAGATTCTTTCTGCAATCTCTAAAGCCAACGTTTCGTTGTTTTTCTCCAACGCTTCTTTGGCAAAGCCCTCGTGCTCAGAAATATTATTTTGAATAGCCGATAGCTGGCGCTTAGTCTGCATTTCTTTTGCCATCACTTCAGTCAGGCTTACGCGGCCCTTTCCCAGGTTTTTCTTCGCATCGACGATTTCTTGTTCAAGGATACGGATAGCATTAGCGTCGATAACGGCCTCGCCGGCTTCACGGGCGCCACCACGAACAGCCGTCATTAATTTCTTTAAAATATTCATATTCTGTTTCTCACTTTACTTAAGGTAGTCTTCAAGGGCTTCTAGAGCTTCTACTGCATTCTCGCCTAGGGTCACTATTTCCTTCTGAATATTTTCAAAAGTAGAGCTAGCGGAAATTGCTCCAAACAGGGCGTACTGGTCATCAATTTTCGCGAAAGCCGACAAAGGCATTGGAATATTCAATTGCAAACATTGCTCGTTTAGCTCGTCAAGCATGGCATCTTTCACTTCTTCTTTTTTAAAGAGGTAGGCGATACAGAGCATCTGTGTGTCCGTGATTGTTACATAAAGCGGAATTTCGTCTTGATCGCTTAGTGTTACCTGAAGCACTTCTTGGGCACCGGGAATTGGTAAGCAGTTGAATGATCGGCCTTCCCATTGAGCGTCAGATAACCTAATCGCCAGCTCTTTTAGCTGAGACATTTTTCTCTCCTGTTTCTGTTCTGGATGGTCTCCGACATATCGTGTCAGAGAATAGCGCTGCGACATAATATGTCAATACCTAATGG
>JBLIHY010000008.1:0-37246 GCA_047634655.1 Cellvibrionaceae bacterium | reverse complement strand
TCTAATGGTGAGGCTTTAGATACCTAAAAGTATCTCTCTCCTAATCTGCATGAAGATAAATATCAATTGAGTAATTAAATTCAAAAATGGTCACCTTAAAAAAGCGCTATAAGCAAGAAATTATAACCAAGCTGAGACATGATATTGGCCTTGCCAACATCATGTCAGTTCCCAAGGTCACCAAAATTACCCTTAACATGGGCGTAGGTGAAGCAGTTGGTGATAAAAAAGCTCTGGAAAGTGCCGTAACAGATCTGAGAATGATTTCTGGGCAAAAGCCGGTGGTAACTAAGGCGCGTAAGTCCATCGCCGGTTTTAAAGTTCGCGAAGATTGGCCTATTGGTTGTAAGGTGACTCTACGTCGCGAGAGAATGTATGAATTTCTAGAGCGTCTAGTTTCCATCGCAATTCCACGCATCCGCGATTTTCGTGGTATTAGTCCGAAACAGTTTGATGGCCGTGGTAATTTCTCTATGGGCGTCAATGAACAAATCATTTTTCCCGAAGTTGATTATGACAAAATTGATAAATTGCGTGGTTTAGATATCTGTATTACAACCACTGCACGAAATGATGAGGAAGGTCTCGCCTTACTCAAAGCCTTTAATTTTCCTTTTAAATAAGTAGCGCTGATTTATGGCTAAAAAATCAATGATTGCTCGCGAAGTAAAGCGAACAAAACTAGTGGCTAAGTATGCCGAAAAACGTAAAGTGCTGAAGTGTATCGTCAGCAGTGCAACGGCTTCGGATGAAGAAATATGGGAAGCTCAGCAAAAATTACAGGGACTTCCTCGTGATGCCAGCCCTTGTCGTCGCCAACGTCGGTGTCAGCTAACGGGACGCCCACATGGAGTCTATCGAAAATTTGGTCTCTGTCGAAATAAACTTCGCGAGGCTGCGATGCGGGGCGATTTGCCTGGTCTAGTTAAGGCTAGCTGGTAAATATCTGAAGACAGGCTAAGACAGGAAACTACAGATCATGAGTATGCAAGACCCAATAGCAGATATGTTGACTTATATCCGCAATGCGCAAATGGTTGGCAAGACCTCAATCACTATGCCTGCCTCTAAACTAAAGATTAACGTTGCCAAAGTTCTTGAAGCTGAAGGATACGTCGGTGACTACAGTGTTGAAGGTGAAACAAAGGCTAAGCTTACTATTGCGCTGAAATATTTTGAAGGTAAACCTGTCATTGCCACTATTAGTCGCTTCAGCCGTCCCGGCTTGCGCAGTTACTGTGGCAAGGATGATTTACCTTCAGTTCGCGGCGGTCTAGGTGTAGCAATTATCTCAACGAGTCGCGGAGTAATGACTGATCGCTCTGCTCGATCAATGGGTGTCGGTGGCGAGATACTTTGTACTGTATTTTAAAAAAGCGTGAGATCATCCAGAGAAAAACGTTATGTCTCGTATAGCAAATAATCCTATTCAACTTCCTTCCGGTGTTGAAGTTAAACTAGATGGCCAAAATTTATTGGTCAAGGGATCTGGGGGTTCACATTCTATTGTAATAAATGGTGATGTTTCTCTCGTACAAGAAGAAAAGGTCTTGAAATTCGCGCCCCGAAAGTCAGGTAAACGTAGCGATGCTCTGGCTGGCACCTTTCGATCTTTAGTTAACAATATGGTTATTGGCGTCAGTCAAGGTTTTGAGAAAAAGCTACTGCTCAATGGTGTTGGTTATCGTGCGAAAGTTTCCAATAATACCCTGAATTTGGTGTTAGGTTTTTCCCATGATATTAACTATGAGCTTCCAGATGGAGTGAAAGCTGAAACGCCATCACAAACCGAGATTGTTTTGCGATCCTCCGATAAACAGTTGTTAGGGCACGTTGCCGCAAAAATTCGAGCATTTCGGCCACCTGAACCTTACAAAGGTAAGGGAGTCCGCTATGCTGACGAACATATTCGTCGAAAAGAAGCCAAGAAGAAATAATTTTTTAAAAGAAATAAAACTTCATTGATAATATTGCAACATTCATTTAAATGTTCTCCCTACTAAAAAAGGAGACCACTTAAATTTGGCAAGGTTGATTATGAACACTAAAAAACAAGCTCGCATTCGCCGCTCTCGCCGAGCTAGAGCCAAAATTAGCGAGTTAGGCATGGATCGTTTATGTGTGAACCGCACATCTCGCCACATCTACGCTCAAATCATTGCTGCAAGTGGTGACAGAATCGTCGCTAGTGCATCAACTCTGGACAAGAGTTTGCGCGAGAAACTTACAGGAAACATAAAAGCGGCGGACGCGGTAGGTCAAATTATTGCCGAGCGAGCCAAGGCCGCTGGCATTACTAAGGTTGCGTTTGACCGTAGCGGTTTCAAATATCATGGTCGCGTACAAGCACTGGCTGATGCTGCACGCCAAGCTGGATTGCAATTTTAAAGGTTATATCATGGCTCTAGTAAAGAAAGAGGAAGACAATAAAGAAGGCTTGGAAGAGAAGCTTGTTCAAGTCAATCGTGTTGCCAAGACAGTCAAAGGTGGTCGAATTTTTTCTTTCACTGCCCTCACTGTTGTCGGTGATGGTAGTGGTCGAGTCGGGTTTGGCCGCGGAAAAGCGCGGGAAGTTCCCGCAGCTATCCAAAAGGCAATGGAATCCGCTCGTCGCAATATGGTGAATGTCGAACTAAATGGCAACACCCTCTATTATTCGACGAAAGGTCGCCATGGTGCTTCTAAAGTTTATATGCAGCCAGCTTCTCAAGGAACTGGCGTTATTGCAGGTGGTGCCATGCGTTCAGTGCTGGAACTAGCTGGGGTGCAGGATGTGCTGGCGAAATGTTATGGTTCTACCAATCCCATAAACGTAGTCCGTGCAACTTTTAAAGCGCTATCCGTTATGAGTTCACCCGACCAAGTTGCCGCCAAGCGCGGAAAATCCGTCGAAGATATTATGAAGTAAGGTTTCATCAACCACGTTCTTACTGATCAGGTTAAATTAGTATGTCTGTTAAATTGTTAAAAGTGACACAGATCAAAAGTACCGCAGGCCGTCTGAAAAATCAAAAAGCCTGTATCGCTGGCTTAGGTTTACGGCACACTGGTCATTCCGTTGAAGTACAAGACACGCCTTCCATTCGCGGCATGATTGAAAAAGTAAATTTTCTGGTAAGGGTTGAAGGTAACTAATATGCACCTGAATACATTGTCCCCGGCACCTGGCCATAAACACAATAGAAAACGCGTTGGTCGAGGCATCGGTAGCGGCCATGGAAAAACAGCAGGCCGTGGCCACAAGGGTTTAAAGTCACGCTCAGGCGGCAAGGTTAAGCCTGGCTTCGAGGGCGGACAAATGCCTTTACAGAAACGCCTGCCAAAGTATGGTTTTACTTCGAGAATTGCTTTAATTACAGCTGAAATTCGTTTATCAGAGATCAATAAAATTGACGGTGATATTGTTGATTTGCAAATACTTCGGCAAGCGGATCTCATCAACGCTAATATCAAGCGCGCTAAAATATTTCTGTCTGGAGAGCTTAGAAAAGCTATGACGATTAAGGGTCTGGCAGTTACCAAAGGTGCCAAGGCCGCTATCGAGGCAGCTGGCGGTAAGGTCGTAGAATAGGCGCAAACAGCAGAGTAATAATATGGCTAAGCCAAGTGGTTTACCAGCAAATCAAAAAGGGTTAGGTGAGTTATGGGCCAGACTCCGTTTTTTGCTGTTAGCAATAGTTGTATACCGCATTGGTACTCACATTCCTGTTCCTGGAATTGACCCAGATCGAGTTGCCGAGTTGTTTTCCCGTAATGAAGGGACATATATTGACTTGTTCAATATGTTTTCTGGCGGTGCTCTAGAGAGAATGAGTATTCTGGCACTGGGAATTATGCCCTACATTTCCGCATCGATTATTATGCAGCTAATGACAGCGGTAACGCCTTCATTGGAACAGTTAAAAAAAGAAGGAGATGCTGGTCGACGTAAAATTAGCCAGTACACCCGTTACTTGACCATTGCACTGGCGATTATCCAGGCAACGGCGATGACACGTGGGTTGAACCTTGGATATGCGGTGGATGTTGATGCTGGCTTTCTATCCAGTTTTTTAAATAGCGCATCAATGATTATTTCCTTGGTTACTGGCGCGGTATTTATGATGTGGCTGGGAGAGCAAGTTACTGAGAAAGGTATAGGCAATGGTATTTCTATGCTTATTTTCGCTGGCATCGTTGCCGGTTTGCCCAGTGCCGTTGGTCAAGCATTTGATAGTGCTCAACAGGGTGACTTGAACATTTTATTGCTCCTGGCGATCCTGATTATTCTGCTTGCCGTCATCTGGTTTGTTGTTCTTGTTGAACGTGGTCAGCGGCGTATTACCGTTAACTATGCCAAGCGTCAGCAAGGTAAAAAAGTCTATGCTGCCCAAAGCAGCCACTTGCCGCTTAAGATCAACATGGCCGGTGTCATTCCAGCTATTTTTGCCAGTAGTTTGTTGCTTTTCCCTCAGTCCATGGTCTCATGGGTGGGGTCTGGAGATGGTAAAGTTTCAGAGATAATGCAATCTATCGCAGCATCCCTAGGCCCAGGTCAGCCACTATATGTTATTGTTTTCTCTGGTTTTATAATTTTCTTCTGCTTCTTTTATACAGCTTTGATGTATAACCCCAGCGAAGTAGCTGACAATCTTAAGAAATCAGGTGCTTATATCCCAGGGATCAGGCCTGGCGAGCAGTCAGCCAAATATATTGACAACGTACTGACAAGATTGACTGTTGCCGGTTCGCTTTATATGACGGCAGTATGTCTGATGCCACAGTTCATGATTGTTTTTACTGGGATCCCTTTCTACCTCGGTGGAACTTCTTTATTGATTGTAGTGGTAGTATTAATGGATTTTATGTCCCAAGTTCAGTCTCATTTAATGTCTCGTCAGTACGAGTCATTAATGAAAAAATCAAATTTAAAAGGCTATGGAGCTAGGCTTTAACACTGCATAGCAAATAGATGAGGTTAATATGAAAGTTCGTGCTTCTGTAAAAAAAATCTGTCGTAGTTGTAAGATGGTTCGCCGTAAAAGAGTGCTCAGAGTTATCTGTAGTGCCGAGCCGAAGCATAAACAGCGTCAGGGCTAAAAGGCCTGTCTCGGTGTAGGTGTAAAAATTAGGTCTGGGTTATTCAGTGATAGTGATTCTATCTTGACTGTTATCAATTACCCATTGAACTTTATGTTTTTTACCGCTATGCTGCTCCGCCTTTTGAAATTCGTTAGTGCCGATATACAAGTTGTAGCGCTAACATTAAATAAACCACGCAATTTCTACGCATAAAAACAGACTGGAGTGACAATTAGATGGCTCGTATCGCTGGTGTAAACATACCCGATAACAAACATGCCGTTATTTCCCTAACCTATGTGTTTGGTGTCGGCCGCACAACTGCAAAAAAAATCCTTGCTGCGGTTGGTATTAGCGAAGCTACCAAAATTGCTGAATTGTCCGAAGGCGATATTGATAAGTTGCGTAATGAAGTTGCTAAGGTTAATGTCGAAGGTGATTTGCGGCGCGAAGTATCAATGAATATAAAGCGCTTAATGGATCTGGGTTGCTACCGCGGTATCCGGCATCGTCGCAATCTCCCATTGCGTGGTCAGCGAACCAAGACAAATGCGCGCACACGTAAAGGACCTCGAAAGCCGATCAAAAAATAATCTTGATCATCAAGTATACGACCTATTTATTATTTAAACATATCAGGATTAAAAATTTGCTATGGCAAAGCCAAGTAAACAAGCAGTAAAGAAAAAAGTTAAAAAAACCGTACTAGATGGTGTTGCCCATATACATGCATCATTTAACAACACGATAGTTACTATTACCGATCGCCAGGGAAACGCACTTTCCTGGGCAACTTCGGGCGGTTCCGGGTTCCGTGGTTCGCGTAAAAGTACTCCTTTTGCCGCTCAGGTTGCTGCCGAGCGCGCTGGTCAAGCGGCATTGGAATATGGCTTAAAAAACTTAGATGTAGAAGTCAAAGGTCCCGGACCTGGTCGTGAGTCTGCTGTTCGTGCCTTGAATAATGTAGGCTATAAAATCACAAATATTACCGACGTGACCCCCATTCCCCATAATGGTTGTCGTCCTCCTAAAAAACGTCGCGTGTAAGGAGATAGATCATGGCTCGTTATCTTGGACCTACCTGTAAATTATCGCGTCGCGAAGGTACTGACCTCTACCTGAAAAGTGGTGTTCGTTCCCTGGAATCTAAGTGTAAGCACGAAACTGCGCCTGGTGTGCATGGAATACGGCGCGGGCGCTTATCGGATTACGGTGTTCAGCTACGCGAAAAGCAAAAAGTACGCCGTATGTACGGTATTTTAGAAAAGCAGTTTCGCGGCTATTATCAAAAAGCGGCCCGTCAAAAAGGTGCTACTGGTGAAAATCTATTGAAATTGTTGGAAATTCGTCTGGATAATGTCGTGTATCGAATGGGATTTGGTTCCACTCGAGCAGAATCTCGTCAGCTTGTCTCTCACAAGTCCGTTCTGGTTAATGGTAGCACTGTCAATATTCCTTCCTATCAAGTCAAAGCCAGTGATGTTATTTCAATTCGTGAGAAAGCTAAGAATCAACTGCGCATTAAAAGTGCACTTGAATTAGCTGCACAGCGACAAGTCGAGTGGGTAGAAGTTAATGTTTCTAAGTTGGAGGGATCTTTTAAACGTATTCCCGATCGTGAAGATTTACCGACAGAAATTAACGAAAATCTTATTGTCGAGCTCTACTCCAAATAAGGTTTAGTAATCTGAAAATTCTTGTTACGAATTTTTGTTGCAATCACTATTTTTTGTTAAGACTGCATCTACATCAAAGGTAAGCATATGCAAGCCGTAAATGAATTTCTAACTCCGCGACAGATTGCTGTCACAGAGAACTCCTCGACCCACTCTAAAATTGTTCTTGAGCCGCTCGAGCGTGGTTTTGGGCATACATTAGGTAACGCACTACGCCGCATCTTGTTATCTTCCATGCCCGGTTGTGCAATTACTGAAGTTGAAATTGATGGCGTCGAACATGAGTACAGCGCTATTGAAGGCATTAAAGAAGATGTCATTGAAATTTTGTTGAACTTAAAAGGTATCGCTGTCGTACTTAACGATCAGGATAAAAGCAAGGCAACCATTTCTATCAATATGACTGGCCCCGGTGTAGTCACAGCAAAAGATATTATTGTTGATCACGGTGCTGAAATAAAAAATCCCGATCATCTTATTGCAACCATCACTGGCAATACAACTCTGGCAATGCAAATGATTGTGACTCGCGGACGTGGATATCAGCCCGCCGATTCCCGCCAAACTGACGATGAGGAAGTCCGCACTATTGGACGCTTACAGTTAGATGCGTCTTTTAGTCCAGTAAAACGCCTGGCTTATTCGGTAGAAAGCGCTCGCGTCGAACAGCGCACTGATCTGGACAAGCTAATACTAAATCTCGAAACCGATGGAACTATCGACCCAGAGGAAGCTATTCGTCGGTCGGCAACCATCCTGCAGCAACAGCTCGCTGTGTTTGTCGATCTGGAGCATGAAAAACTTTCTGAGCCAGAGGCGAAGGAAGAAAATATAGATCCATTGCTGCTGCGGCCTGTGGATGATTTAGAACTCACCGTCCGATCTGCTAATTGTTTAAAAGCTGAAAACATCTATTTTATCGGTGATTTGGTCCAGCGTACTGAAGTTGAACTACTGAAAACACCGAATCTAGGTAAAAAGTCGCTGACTGAAATCAAAGATGTATTAGCATCTAAAGGTCTTTCGCTAGGTTTCCGCCTGGAAAATTGGCCGCCATCCAGTCTTCACAGTGAAGATTAATATAAAAGGATTATACCCATGCGCCACCGTCATAGCGGACGTCAGTTAAATCGAAACAGCCCTCATCGAACAGCCATGTTTGCGAACATGTCGATATCTTTGGTAGATCACGAACTTATTAAAACCACCCTGCCCAAAGCAAAAGAATTGCGTCGTCATATAGAGCCTCTTATTACTTTGGCGAAAAAGGATAGCGTTGCAAATCGCCGTCTGGCTTTTGGCCGAATCCGCTCCAAGGAGGCTGTTGGTAAATTATTTAATGAGCTCGGTCCACGTTATGAGTCTCGTCCCGGTGGCTATGTTCGCATTGTTAAATGCGGTTACCGTACCGGGGATAAAGCGCCAATGGCCTATGTAGAGTTAGTCGAGAGAGTTCTCCCAGTTGACGATGCAGCGTTGCCTGATAAGTCAGCTTCCGACGAATAGATAAATTGACATTTGAAGCCATATAAAAAACCAGCGCAATGCTGGTTTTTTTGGTTTTGAGTATCGTGCTAAACAGAATTTTTGCCCGGAAATATCGAGGTTTTTAACTGTATTCTCGGTGAAGAATAGTGAGAAAAAGTCACCCGTGGTTTCCAAAAGAATCCGATGTTAGAATCCTTCGATGAACTCTCTATTTCCCGAAACTCCCTTGTTGATATATCCGTCTCTTGCGGCCACCATTGGCTTGGAAGCAGCCACTTTATTGGGTGTTCTGGACGAATTGGCCCGCTACCGTCGCGGCCAAGTAGACAACTCCAAGCAATCGAGGCAGTGGTTTCAAGTAGGCACTGATGAATTCCACGCTCGTTTGCCTTTTTGGTCTCCCCAAGATATTCAACGTATTAGTCAGCGACTGAGAGACTTAGATTTAATTCTGCTGCGCTCAGCGCCATTTGCTCAAGTTCATCAACTGGACTTTGCATTTAACCACCAGAATGCAGCGCCAATTGCCAATGATTATCCTGTTAGTCAACCCTCCAATCATAATCAGTCAGTGAGCCAAACTTCGGGAATTTCCACCCGACCCATAGCGAGTAGACGTTTCAGTACAAGCACCATGGCAAGCGACTGGCAGCCTGATACGGAAACTCTGGCTGGGCTCGCGCAGTTGAATATTCCCGAATACTTCGCTCGTGAACAGGTTCCCGAATTTGTTCGCTACTGGCGAGAAAGTGGCGAGAGCCAGCGTTCCTGGGGTAGTAAATTTATCCAGTACGTCAAGCGCCAGTGGGCATTTCATGCCACTCATATGGCGCGAAAAAGTCAGGCAATGTTGCTCCCTAAAGACTGGCAGCCCAGTGCAGAATTGCAAACGCAAATTGCTCAGGAAGGCATCCCCGCTACTTTTGGGAAAAAGGTACTCAATAAGTTTCGCCTTTTTCATCAGAGTTCTGGTATCAGCCATGTAAATTGGGATATCCCTTTTTTTTCTTGGGTCAAAGAGGAGTGGCAAAAACAGGATACGCCGTTCATTGAGACTCGCAAAAGTATACCCATGCATTCACAATGGAAACCCGATTCGCATACTTTGGATTATCTCTACGTCAGCTATGGTATTGATAAAGGGTTCATTGAAGAAACTATCCCAGAATTTATTCACAAGTGGATAGAAAAGAAAGCAGTATATTCTGAATGGGGACGTATTTTTGCAGAACACGTGATTGAACAGTGGCGTTTCGTTCAACTCGGTATCAGTCAAAATCGAGAGCGAAAATCTATTGAGAAGTCGTGGCAACCGTCTGCAGATTGTCGGGAGATTTTACAAACTCAGTTGAATATAGATGCGGAATTTATTCAGCAACAGGTACCCGAGTTTGTGCTTTATTGGCGCAATCGTGCAGACGCCCGCTACAGCTGGGATAATATTTTTCTGCGGCATATTAAACAGCGATGGGCCTCGAGCCTACAGAACATTGGCAAAGATGATGAAAGACAGCAAATCCATACTGGATCAACTCGAAGCAAAGACCTTAGCATCGCCCAACAACTCAAAGACACCAGTTGGGCATCGTGAACGTGGTGATAGCACCTCGGCAGCGAGTAAGTCTGCCCTGTTGGAAGCTATCAACGAATGCTTCGAGCTACTAAGATTGAACTATCAGCACCTCTATTTTAGCGCTTACCCAGATAAGGATGCGATCAATTCAGTAAAACGCCTATGGTTAGAAAACCTCGCCGACTTTAACCCCGATATTATTCGGATGGCAGCCCATAACCTCATTAAAGAATCAGATTACTTGCCGACCATCAGCCGCGTAATTCGGCACTGTCTTTCACTGAGTTCAAAAACCGATCTACCGAATGTTCATTCGGCTTATATTGAAGCTTGCAATGCTACTACCCCGAAGCAAGATTATTCCTGGTCGCATCCAGCGGTTTATCATGTCGGACAGCGCTGCGGTTGGTTTTTTCTTTCTAGTAACACTGAGGCAGTGGCCTATCCGATTTTTAAAAACCACTATGAAAAATTATGTGAGCAGCTTTCTCGCGGTATGCAATTGTCGCCTATTGACCCCCTTGCGCTTCCAGAAACCACTGAAACTCCCCTAAGTAAAGCCGAGAATGCCAATCATATGGCCAAGCTGCGCCGCGAATTGGATATTTAAGGAATCTCTGATCTATTTCTACAGCACAGGAAAATGCGAGAAAAACAAAAATAGAATTTTTTTCGACTAAAGATTAATTCATGGATGAATTAATTAGAGTATTGTTAAAGTGTAAGTCTGGACAGTGGCGGTCAGTTATTTACTGTCATTTGGAAGGTGAGTTGGCTTACCTGATGAAATTTTATCTGCAAAGGTTTCAACAGGATTTTCCCCTTAAATGGTCTCGTTAAATTGTCACTAATTATGATTTCTGCAGCTTTATCCAAGGAGAAGTATGTGTCACGAATGAAACCCATAAGTACGTGCTTAGTTTTACTTTTTCTGCTATGGCTGTGGGGCGGAGCTTTAAACGCATATGCGGACGAGCTAGCCACTTTGAATGCTCGCGGGGAGGCTCAGTTGATGGTGCCACCGGATCAGGCCACTCTTTCTGTAGGCGTTGTTACTCATGCTAAAACTGCTCAGCGGGCGCTGACAGATAACAATAACGCTATGGGCCGAGTGATTGCCGCTGTTGAAGCTTTGGGTTTTACCAAAGAGGATTATCGGACTCGCCAGCTATCCGGCCACCCCCAGTGGTCCAAGCGCCCACGGGATAGCGATAGCGACTGGCGTCAGGCTATCACTAGTTATCGAGCCAATAACACTATTGAAATCACCTCTCGACAACTGGATGCAGTAGGCGAATTAATTCAGGCCGTCAGTGACGCTGGTGCCAATCAGATACATAGTCTCCGTTTTGGCTTGAAAAATCCTCGACAGTACCGTCGACAGGCCATTGAGCAAGCTGTTGCCAATGCCCGAGCGGATGCCGATGCTGCATCTAAAGCCAGCGGCCAAGTAGTCGCGGGAGTTAAGACCATCAGTATCGATCTGGTCGCATCGATTGAACAAGTCGAAAGCCTTGGTAGAGCCCGCTTTCAGGCGTCAGATGTTACGTCTACTCCACCCGTGAACAGTGGTGAAGTAGTGGTTAGCGCCTCAGTTAATATCACTTTTCACATCAAAGAAGATTAAACGTGGCCAAAAATAAAACGGCTTATGTTTGCGGTGAGTGTGGTGATGACTTTGCCAAGTGGCAAGGCCAGTGTTCAAGCTGCAGCGCCTGGAACAGCCTGAAGGAAGTGCGTTTGGGTAAAGCGCCATCGAACGCTTCTGTCACGCGACGTGGCTATGCTGGTCAGCAAGATAATCAAGTTAAGTTTCTTAGTGAAATTGATCTTGAAGACATTCCTCGCATCCCCACTTTGACAACAGAATTGGACCGAGTTCTTGGCGGTGGTTTGGTCCGGGGTTCCGTGGTGCTGATTGGCGGCCATCCTGGCGCGGGAAAATCGACGCTTCTACTGCAAATACTTTGTCAACTGGCGTCTAACTACTCTGTACTTTATGTAACTGGTGAAGAATCTCTGCAACAGGTGGCCCTCAGAGCAAAGCGTCTGGGTTTGGGGACAGAAAAGCTGCAATTGCTTTCCGAAACCAATGTGGAGCAGTTGTGCTTAACTGCCCAGCAGCGACAGCCTCAGGTGGTAGTGGTGGATTCTATTCAGGCCGTTCACATGGACGACGTGCAATCGGCACCAGGTAGCGTCGCCCAGGTGCGTGAAAGCGCCGCCTACCTTACTCGTTTCGCCAAGCAAACCAATACGGTCCTGATTTTGGTGGGCCATGTCACTAAGGACGGTTCCCTCGCCGGCCCCAAAGTACTGGAACATATTATTGATTGCTCGATGTTGCTCGAGGGTGAAAACGACTCCCGTTACCGTATTCTACGCAGTACTAAAAATCGTTTTGGTGCGGTAAATGAGCTGGGTATATTTGCTATGACCGAGCAAGGATTGAAAGAGGTCAATAATCCTTCGGCTATCTTCTTGCAACGATCTGAGGAAGTGGCGTCTGGCTCAATAGTTATGGTGGTCTGGGAAGGCACGCGCCCGCTCTTGGTCGAAATTCAAGCTTTGGTGGATGACAGCCATGGGGGACATCCTAGGCGAGTAACTGTAGGCCTCGATCAAAATCGCTTAAATATGTTGTTAGCGGTTTTACATCGCCATGGCGGCCTGATGGTAGGCGATCAGGATGTTTTCCTCAATGTCGTGGGTGGCGTCAAAATTGCGGAAACCGGTGCGGACCTCGCATTATTATTAGCGGTTATTTCAAGTTTTCGCAATCGACCGCTCCCAGAAACTTTGGTCACTTTCGGAGAAGTTGGCCTCTCCGGTGAAATTCGCCCCGTTCCCAGTGGCAGAGAACGATTGCGTGAAGCGGCCAAACACGGATTCAAAAAGGCTATCGTACCCTCAGCCAACGTGCCAAAACAGCCTATTGATGGCATTGAAATTATTGCTGTGAAAAAGCTGGCGGATGTACTTAACGTAATCGATATTTAAGTGCATCCATTCATTCAGTTCGGAGACCGATGTTGTGGCGCATAGCTTTAGGATGCGTGACAATCATTCGGTGATAAAAAAATGTTCCGAAAGCCTGTTTGAGTAAAAGTGCGTTGCTAGTAAATTGAAACGCCGTTGGGCCTTTTACTTGCCCACTTGCGTCAACGAATAAAATCAAGAGTTTGATTCGACAAGGTACTCGGTCTCTCTCTTTGCTGGGATTTTTCGTAACATTTGCCCTGTATAGAATGGCCGAGGATATCAGAGGGCAATGAAATAGTCAGGGAAGCTATCTCATGCTAATAGTATTTCTCACCTTCTAAACGTTAGCTGTCAGCTCCCTGAGCTGCTGGGTTAACAGTTTGTTTTCATTATAGTCGATGGGAATCACTAGCAAACTAGGACCTGTTTCTTGAAAGGTCTGCTCAAGGGCGCTCTGTAATTTTTGTGCTTCCGTGACTAAATACCCGTTCCAGCCAAAAGCGTCTGCCAGCTTAAGCCAATCGGGATTAGTAAATGCCAAGTCTGTGCTGCGGTCAAACTCATTCTCCTGTTTCCAACTGATCAGACCATAGCCGCCATCTTCCCAAACCATAACGGTAATATTGCTTTTGAGACGGCTTGCGGTTTCCATTTCCTGGACATTCATTAAAAAACCGCCGTCGCCACAGATAGCTAGAATTCGACGATCTGGATAAACCAGATTGGCTGCAATAGCGCCAGGCAGAGCAAATCCCATGGAGCAAAAACCGTTGGGAATCAAACAGGTATTGGGTTGGTGGCAGTGGTAGTGGCGAGCAATCCACATTTTGTGAGCGCCCACGTCGGACAGCAGGATGTCGTCGTCACCAAGCACTTGGCGGGCATCCCATATAGCTTTCTGAGGACGAATTGGGCCTTCTCCGCTGTCATCTTTATGTCCCGCTAACTCCTTAGACATTTGCTCTCGGGCGTAATGTTGAACACTGAAATCGTGCTCGAAACCGCCTTCTACATCAATTTTGTGATTTAGCATTTCCAGTGCGTGTGCTAGATCGCCAACTACTTCGATGATCGGATGATAGTTGGAATCGATTTCTGCCGGCAAAAAATCAATATGTAGTACTTCGGTTTTGCCACCATCGTTCCAATTTTTGGGATGGTATTCCACCATGTCGTAGCCTAGAGTTATGATCAGGTCGGAACTGTCGAGGGCAATTGCGGGAATGTCTTTCGCTCCGAGGCCAATTGTATAAAGGCAGTAAGGGGCATCCATATCCACGCAACCTTTCGCCATAAATGTACTCATGACACCGATGCCAGTTTTTTCACAGAGTATTCGTAACTCTTCGCTGGCACGGCTACGAATACAGCCGTTACCCGCAATAATAACCGGACGTTCAGCTTTTTTGATACGGTCGTATGCCAAATCGATAGCTTCAGGGTTAGGTACCGGACGCAAAAACTTGTGGACTTTCAACGGTTGTTTTTCAATTGGTAATTTGGCGATATCTTCAGGCAACTCAATATGTGTTGCGCCGAGTTTTTCAGTACGTGCTAAACGCACAGCTTTACGAACGATTTCGGGAATATTTTCTGGATGCCAAATAGTAGTCGCCCACTTGGTGACCGCGCTAAACATTTCAACGACATCCATGACTTGGTGAGATTCTTTGTGCAAGCGAGTCGACGCGGCCTGTCCGGTAAGTACTAGCATCGGGGCGTGGTCCATATTGGAATTGGCCACTCCAGTGATTAGATTAGTCGAACCGGGACCCAAAGTCCCAAGACATCCAGCGGGGTTGCCTGTCAAGCGGCCGTAAATTTCCGCCATGAAGGCGGCACCCTGTTCGTGGCGGGTAAGAATAAAACGAATTTTGTTGGATTTCTCTAAAGACATCATAAAGTCAGCATTTTCTTCGCCGGGGACGCCAAAAATATACTTGATACTTTCTTCTTCTAAACATTTTACAAACAAATCAGAGGCTTGCATGGAGGGGGTTCCTAAATTGAAAAGATAGCTTTAAGGACAGCTGAAAAAAAGTTTTGTTGCACGATTATCAATCTTATTAAAGCAATACTTGTTGATGAGCTGCCCAATGTGAGATCGATGTACAGTGATAACGTAGTCGGTGAATATAACTGCAGAAGAACGCCTGCTCTGCTGGAAAAATTATTCGACAAGAAGTAATAGGGTATTGAATTTCAGTATTATTTAAATTATTTTCAATAATGCCATCAAAACTTTATGAAAGATAGCGAGCTATCAGTAATGCGAGCACATCAGAAGCCCGCACTTCTATAGATGGTTCAGGGCCAAACGCAACAAATATGGCTGAATTTACCGCTCCCGTAAGGTGCTATGCGCTATTATATATTCTCTCATGGAGATAGCTTGGAGCACGACAAATTATCGCGAAGTCAACTTCAGATAGAGTTGGCGTAACTTCTTTTGCCCTTAAAACTGCTACTTTTAACTTTGCGAAAACCCTGAGAAGAATTTCTCAGATGTCATTATCTCTTTGAGAAGATTGTTAGCGCGAAATATGGGGGAACATTTTTAGACAAAAAAAGGCAGCGGCGTTAACCAGCTACCTTTTGTGGGAACAATGATACATTTATCAGACTGCGAAATTTGTTCTAACAGTTATCAACCTAAGTTAGGTGAATGCAAAATGATTTAGAGCACTAATTTTCAGGGAACAAATATTTTTTAATATATCAGTAACGTCGTCTTTTTTTACTTTTATCAGATTTTTTTGGTTGTACTTGATTGACTTTAATTACCCTGTCCATGAACACGCTGCCGTTTAGTCCCTTTATTGCTTTGTCCGATTCCGAGTTGTTACTCATTTGTACGAAAGCGAATCCTTTCGATTGTCCTGAATGACGATCAACGATTAAGTCTACTTCGGCAACCGCGCCAAATTCACCAAACACCTTTTCCAAATCGTTAACAGATGCATTGAATGGCAGATTACCAGCAAAAATTTTCATTGCTTATACCATTTAGTGGGTATTATGAATTGAAGGGGATCTGAAAAGATCCCCTTTTTTGAAAATCAGAAGAGCGCGTTCTTAGTCTAGAGGGGGCGAATATTTTCTGCTTGGGGGCCTTTTTGACCTTGGGTGACACTAAATTCGACTTTCTGACCTTCGGCCAGTGTCTTAAATCCGGTACCAGTAATAGCACTAAAATGGGCGAAAACATCAGGACCTGAAGGTTGTTCTATAAAACCGAATCCCTTTGACTCGTTGAACCACTTAACTGTGCCGGTAATAACAGTAGACATAATAAAACCTATGGAAATTAAATAATAAAAATACAATTGCGACGGCTATCGCGTGAGCTTGTAGAAAAATAGGCTAACTTGCTGGAAGATATGTTCGAAGCGTAATTGCCGCCCCATGAAAGGAAAAAATACGGTACGAAGTGTAAATCTCAGGGAAAGACTTTATTTTTCTTTCCAAACTGTACCGATAATTTTGTTTCAAGTCAAAACAAATCAGGTGATTGATACAGAATTTCTGAGCTTACTGTTGCTTCCCCAATAGCTTATTTACGTCTTTATCGCCGCCAGTATAAGCTATTGTGAATCTCCGAATTAAACCTATAAACGACTGGAAAAATATTGGTAACAACTGCCGCTAAAATTAACTCTTATTGGCCAACGGCCGTTTCAAAGAACGGAGCACATTTATGAAAAGTGCTCGTTAAGGTTTGGACTCAGTAGTAAGTTATATTACTCTCCCAGGTATAAACTAAGATCCTAAGAGGAATTTATTATGATTAACGCTTACGCAGTTTCAAAACCGGGTGGCAAGCTTGAGCCTTATCAGTATGATCCCGGGCCGTTAGCAGAAACTGATGTGGAGATTGCTGTGGAACATTGCGGTATTTGTCACAGCGATTTGAGCATGATTAATAATGATTGGGGTATGAGTGAATATCCACTGGTGCCAGGTCATGAGGTTGTCGGCACCGTAGCTGCTTTGGGCGAAAAAGTGACGCAATTAAAAATTGGTCAGCATGTTGGTCTAGGTTGGCATTCCCAGTATTGTATGACCTGTCACCAGTGTATGAGTGGCGATCATAATCTATGCCAGAGTGCCGTAGGCACTATCATCGGGCACCATGGAGGCTTTGCCGACAAGGTGCGCGCATCGGCATCCAGTGTGGTCCCCCTAGTTGAAGGCTTGGATCCCGCTAGCGCGGGTCCGCTGTTTTGCGGTGGCATCACGGTTTTTAATCCGCTAGTGCAGTTTGATGTTTCCCCAACGGCGAAAGTTGGCGTCATTGGTATAGGTGGTCTCGGCCATTTGGCCCTGCAATTTTTACAGGCTTGGGGCTGTGAAGTGACGGCGTTTACTTCCAGTGAATCCAAAAAAAGCGAGGCCTTGTTTTTGGGTGCGGACCACATCATCGACTCTCGCAGCGAACAAGCGTTAGAAGCAGTGACGGGTCAGTTTGATATGATTTTGACCACGGTTAATGTCAATATGGACTGGAATCTTTACCTGAATACACTTAGTGCTCGAGGCCGCCTACATTTTGTCGGCGCCACTCTGGAGCCTCTAGACATTCAAGCTTTCGCATTAATTAGCGCACAGCGAACGATATCGGGTTCTCCTGTTGGCAGCCCTGAGGTTATCGCAAAAATGTTGAACTTTGCCAAGCATCACCAGATCAAACCTATGGTTGAGTATTTCCCAATGGAACAGGTCAATGAGGCCATTGCACATCTGTCTTCAGGTAAAGCGCGATATCGGGTTGTGTTGAATACGGGCTGAATATTGCCATTGTTTTAAGGATAGACAACGCACACCTTGATATAAGAACTTTGTCTTATGTCGGTGACAGTTATCCCGGCGGCTTTTTTATTGTCGGGATAACCCATTGATACAATATCGAGCCACTCAGTCTGATTCTTCCATAGGAGAGTAATTTGTCCACCGGAAAAAGCACTGAAAGAAAGCCCATTCACCTCGCTCTACAAGGGGGCGGTGCTCATGGGGCTTTTACCTGGGGAGTCCTCGACTTTTTGCTCGAGGATAATCGATTAAAGATTGAAGCCATTAGCGGCACTAGTGCCGGAGCCCTAAATGCAGCAGCTATGGCGAGTAGCTATGCCCTTGGGGATATTGATGGTGCCCGAGAGTGCCTATATAACCTTTGGCAGGCCATGAATAAGCATGGTGTCTACAGCCCCTATAATTTTTCCGGCGTATCGCCGATGGCTGCAAAATGGGGAGAGATGCTATCTTGGGTGTTCCCAATTTTTGCTTTTACCTCCCCCTATCAGAATAACCCACTGAACATTCACTTTCTCAAAGAGCTTCTCGAAGAGCACATCAATTTTGATGCTCTCAACAATAATTGCGCTAATGTTCGTTTATTTGTTAGCGCCACTAATGTGCGCAGCAACAAATTGTATGTTTTTACTAATCAGGATCTATCAGTTGAAGTGTTACTGGCATCTTCCTGTTTACCGAGAATTCACCGCGCAGTAGAAATTGCTGGGGATTTTTTTTGGGATGGTGGATATATGGGTAACCCTGCTTTGGAACCCTTGGTCCGCGATCGCGGCGCAGAGGATATTTTAATTATTCAGGTAAACCCAATACATATCAATCATGTGCCAACTTCGCCCATGGAGATTAGCGAGAGGATGGAAACTATTGCTTTTAATTCCAGTTTGTCCCGTGAAATTCGCCACATCGCGGAAATAGATCGCTTGATTGATACTGGGGAGCTCAAAGCAGAAACTTCCTATGGTAAATATTTACACTTGCTGCAAGCCGAAAATGAGATGGCTAAATATAGTACTTTCACTAAGTACGATACCTCTTGGCCATTTCTTACCAAGCTACATGATTTAGGGAGGAAAACCGCTGCAACTTGGTTGGATGAGAATTATGATTCGATAGGTCAACGCAATACCCTTCAATTAGAAAGCTGGCAACCTACTTATCATCAGCCAGTTTGCAATCTCTTTTTCAACGACTAAGCTGATGATTGTCTAGCTGACTCACCAACGGTGAGTTCATTAAAAAATCCCTCGATGGCTTTTATTTCTGTTTCGGACCTCAGTGTTGGGGTGTGGCCGGCGCCTTCGATTTCGATTAGACGAGCATTAGTCTTATGTTCAACCATGCTTTCCGCTACTTTTTGCGTAAAAAAGGTCGATTCACTGCCACGAATGATTAGGGTAGGGCACTCCACCTCGTCCCAGTACTTCCATAAATCGAAGTTAAAAAAGGAGTAACTCTTGCGAAATGCTTCACCAATCTTCGGATCGTAATGCAAGCGATAACCATCTTCCGCTTTGAAGGCACTGTACTTGGCCATTTTTCTTAGCTCTTCGGGGTTTACCATTTTTGCCAGATCCTGGTAAGTCTCCTCGTAATATTGGAAATATGCTTCTTCAGAATCAAAGACCGGCGCCCTGCCAATATAATCACCAATACGTTGTAATTCTGCGCGCTTAATATCCGGTCCAACATCATTTAACACCAGGCTCTCTATCGGTGTGTGAGCCATAGCTGCCAATATCATGCCCAGTAACCCTCCCATGGAAGTGCCCACCAAATGAATGCGATCAGCGTGTATATGAGCGAATAGTGCATTGAGATCCGAACAGTACTGAATAAAGTTATAGTTATCTTTGTTGCCTAACCAATCGCTGCTTCCACGACCAACTATATCGGGGCAAATAACCCTATATTTTTTACTCAATTGTTTGGCCAAAATATCAAAATCGTACGAGATTCGCGTGACACCATGTACACAGACGATAATATCTGTGTTGCTAGGATCTCCCCACTCACGGTAGTAGAGTCGGTGAAAGCCTTCGCTGCTCAAGCCTAAATAGTAATTGTCCCTGGTGCCAGAAATGTGATGTTTAGTTGATCTCTGGCGGTTAGTTCCCTTTCGAAGGATTGTAAGCATGTCCATCAACATTCTTTTGTTCAACTCCAAACATCGTCACTAGAAAAAATTAAAGACCAGCGGTCTCACGATCTTGTGAGATCCCGATATAAGCGAAATAAAGTTTCAGATTTTGCCGATTAGCCGATTTTCGGTCGGTTAGGCTACTAGGAGGGTTGTCAGTACAGGCGGCATGTTAACTCGATAACCAGATAATTACTGCATTAACAATATTGAATGAGATAACAAATATCTATCTTTGTACTCTCCTGATGAGCACGCTTTCCATAGACCTATTTATTACGATTGTTAGTCTGTTACCCGTGCAAGGATTCAATTTTTTTCCGACTAAAATTCACTGTGTTCTCGTTTTTTTCCGAGTCCTCCACTTCCTGGGAAAGCTCTAGCGCATAACTTGCAAGTGCCTTGCGAGCCTGTTTGTCGGATTCAAATAAGTGTGGTGCAACCTTACGTTTTTCGAGAGCTTTCCCCAATTTCATGCGTAGGAAAGCTCCGCCTGAATAACGAGTGCAGTTGCTATAATATGCTTTTTCTGTGCGCAGGATCATGCTGGCATGGTAGTCCAAAACGAGCGGTTCAATATGGACACCATCGTAATTGACGACCATTGAGAAGTGATTGCCAACGCTGTGGAAAAGCTCTTCCACAACGTGCTCGATACGGTTGACATCGTCTTTGGTACGTATCTGATAGCCTTCCAGGTTTAGAAAAGCCGTGTTGCGTTCCGGGTCGTAACTGAGGCGTTCCGTAAGTTCGCGCTCCAGAAGGAATTCATTCAAGTGCATGGGCTCATCGAAAAAGATAGTGCGATCCATAGTCCGAGGGCACTTGATGATAGGTTTAAAGTCCATATGCGCTAGGATGTCCCGATCAATATCGATTCCCGGTGCCACTTCGAGTAATTCCAGACCATTGCAGCGCAATTTGAAGACACAGCGTTCCGTCACATAATAGACGGGCTTGCCATGCTGTGCTGCTAATTTACCATTAAAGGTGATCTGTTCGACGTCCTTGATGAATTTACGGATCTTACCCTCTTCTAGAATCTTCAACAGTCCGTCTTCTACGACGACCCTTAGCCCACCAACGGTAAAGGTTCCAGCAAACACAAGTTTACGAGCATTCTGGCTGATATTAATAAAGCCGCCAGCCCCAGTGATTTTTGGACCAAATTTACTGACATTGACATGGCCATGCTGATCTACTTGTGCCAGGCCCAGGGCGGCTAGATCAAGACCACCCCCATCGTAAAAGTCGAATTGCTGATTTTGATCCAAAAGGGCATCCATGTTCACTGAGCAGCCGAAGTCCAAACCGCTCTGGGGAAAGCCACCGATGACCCCAGGTTCGGCTGTGAGCGTAATAAAATCCAGCACCCTTTCTTCGTTGGCGACAGAAGAAATTCCCTCTGGCATGCCGATACCCAGATTGACTAGTCCTCCCATGGGTAATTCGTAAGCACAGCGGCGAGCGATGACTTTGCGTTCGTCTAGGGGCAGGGACTGTATATCACTAAGTTCCGCACGAATTTCACTGGAGAAAGTGGGATTGTAGGATGTTCCGTAAGTCTGCTGGTGGTTGGCAGGATCGGAAACTACGACGCAATCCACCATAATCCGAGGAATCTTTACCAGGCGTGGGTTAAGTGTTTTGTGCTCGGCGATACGTTCGGTTTGAACGATGACTAGCCCATTCGAGTTTTTGGTTGCCATAGCGATGGCTAAATTATCGAGAGATAGCGCTTCTTTTTCTAACGTGGTGTTACCCAATGGATCAGAAGTTGTACCGCGTAAGAAAGCTACGTTGATGGGGAAAGTTTTGTAAAATAGCCACTCTTGCTCATCGATTGTCATCAGTTGGACGAGCTCTTCAGTGGTGACATCATTGAGCTTGCCACCCTGGAGGCGAGGATCGACGAAGGTTCCCAGGCCAACTTGGGTCAGTATCCCGCCGCGATGTGCTGCGATGTCACGAAACAGCTGAGTAATCGTCCCCATGGGAAAGTTATAGGCTTCGATTTTATTATCGCTCGCTAATTTGGCAATTGTCGGGACCAGTGACCAGTGGCCACCAATCACTCGCTTCAACAGGCCTTCATGACCGAGGCGATTGGCACCGCGTTTCTTGCCATCGCCAGGAGCTGCAGCGAAAACCAGAGTAAGATCGCGGGGTGAACCCGTTTCAAGGAAGCGCTTCTCCAGGGCTATAATCAAATCTTCAGGAGTACCCGTACCAACAAAGCCGGATAGGCAAACGGTATCCCCATCCTGAATTAGGGCAATCGCATCATTGGCGGAAACCAGTTTATCTTTCATTATCACTTTGCTCGTAACAACCTTATAAAAAATCTAAAGCTTCTTGGTGCTCTTCCCAGATCAATCTCGCGTCTTTAGCCAGTCAATAATACCTTTTCCCAAGATGCCCTGAGATTTACCGCTGACAAAAACACCCACGTGACCGCCGGGTAAGGGTAGTTCAGTGTAATCTTGGCTGCCAATGCAGTCTTTTAGAGCCGTGGAACATGTCGGTGGAATAATGTGATCATTGAGAGCATAGATGTTTAGTACTGGCACGGTAATTTGACGGAGATCAATGGTCTTGTCCCCTAGCTCAAAGGTATTCTTGATCAACTTATTTTGTTGGTACAAATCCTTGAACCACTGTTTGGCGGCTTCACCGGGATGATCGGGACGATCGGCAAGCCATTTCTCCATCCTCAGAAAATTCATCAATTTCTTTTTATCGTGGGCAATATCCAGCAAATCAACATTGTATTTGGTCAGCGATTTAACAGGCGTGATTAACTCAAATACCATACCCATCAGTTCGCCGGGCATATTGCCGTAAGCCTCAACCATCAGATCAATGTCTATATCTTTCAGGTTGCGTGTCCATAAGTTGATGAAACCGTGTTCTAGTTTGTTACCGTGCTGGTCCCCGTGAAAATCGACGGGAGTAATGCTGATCATCAAGTTATTGATATTTTTTTGGTGAAGAGCGGCGTAGCAGATGGAAAAAACACCGCCTTCGCAAACCCCAAGGATATTAATTTTATCGATCCCTTGCTCTGCTTTGATAAATTCAACACAGTCATATAAGTATCCATTCACGTAATCCTCGAGCGTTAACCAGCGATCAGCGCGAGTTGGAGTGCCCCAGTCCACTACATATACATCGACTCCCTTATCCAACAGATTGCGAATCAAGGAACGATCTTCCTGTAAGTCCGCCATGGTGTAGCGACCGATCAAACCATAAACCAGAATCACCGGCGTTTTAACGGTTCTTTGTGCGCGTGGCTGGTAGTGATAAAGAGTGACTTTGTCCTGACTGAAAATGGACTGTTTCTGCGTCGTCGCTATCTGCACATTAGTATTTTTAATAGCACTGAGACTTTTGGCGCCTTCTACTAACTTCGAGTTGAGTGCGGCAATCTCTTGGAGTGCGGCATACGGATTGGTAGAGGGTAGTAAACTCAAAGTGATTTCTCTGAGCTGGAAGTGCTGGGGGTCTTTTCTGTTACTGTTGAGCTTGATGATTGATTCGGAATATATCCCCGACTTTTGCTCAGATTAATAGCTATTTTCTGAACTCTATCCAATAGTAGACTTGTTCGTTTTAGTTCTTTTTTATTCTCGCGTAGTTCACGGCGCAGTTCGGTAACGGTCTTGTGCAATTCATCAATTTCCCCACGGGTTGGGATATGTAAGATTTCGCAAATGGATTCAGCGACCGCTTTTTCGTTTAGACGGTATTGCATGCTAGCTCGTATAACAGCGCGCTGCGCATTGAGAAACTCCTCCGAACGATGCAACTCTAGTAGCTTCTCGTTGGCAGTATGAGACCACATATCCACGAGTTGGCGTGGCGTTATCGCAGCTTCCTCTTCTGCCGCTAGCGTTTTTAAATTATCCATGAAACTACTATAAGCCTCTGCCCATCGCGAAAACACAATGGTGTGGTATTTTCGGCTGCGCTCGGACAGTTCACGCCAGCCATCACTGACTTTTTCCATGCGCTGGTCGATGTCACCGCCACCAGAAAATGATGGCCCCTCACTGAGCTTGTCAGCACCGATATCAAAAGTATCCCCTGAATATTTCAACCAGTTATTGGGGTTGGACATATCTGCCAGCGTATTCAAGAGATATTCGCTAGTACCACTATCCTCTGTCGATGAAGTGAAATCATGCGAAATTTTAGTGAACAGTTGTTCGCCATCCTGCATCAGTTTCTTGATATTGGCGATCATAGTTTCCGAGTCGGATGCGGAACTGACGTATTGCTCCCAATAATTGGTGGATCCACTTTTATCTAATGGCGAGGTATTTTTTGAAAAAGCATCAAAAATCTTTTGGTAGATACTGGGTACTGGATTGATGCTGGGATCTTTGTTACCAAAAACAGCTTCGTTCCAGTGCTTGAAGCTGATCAGCATCTGTTCGTTCACGGCATTTTGACTTGTTTGCCAGTTAGCCATCATTTCCTGCCAGATTTTGTTGGAATCTTGTGACATGTTCTTCGACCTATGATTGATAATCTAGACATAAGAGTTAATGGAAGAATAATCAGTTTTTTAGACCCAGTACCGAATCTGTGAGTTCGAAAGTGAAACGATTCTGTTAGGGATTATGGGGTTTTTCTAAAAATACTTAGTGTTATTGACCAATTAAGTTATTTTCAGTTCAACTATTGTCCCAATAACTCATTTGGTTTTGCGGGTAGGCTAATCCCTTATGGAATACAGCATTCATTGGTTAAATGCTGTGAATAGGTAGGGAAGAGACACGGTTTAATAATGATGGTTTATTACCGAATCAATAAGTAGGCGTTAGTTCACCAAGACGCTAGTCATTTTTACCATCACTTGCCGAGGCTTTTGCCATTTCTCTAAAAAAATTCTGATAATTTTCCATGACCTGAACGCCTACCGGCATCAACTTCTGAAACATGGCTTCGGGGTCGCTAAGTCTTGCAAAGTAATCTTCCATCTGAACTTGTATCTTATTCATCATGGCCTTTTGTAAAGGCTCTAGATCTGGAAGGCCCGTCATTTTTCGAGCTTCTTCGGGCGTGATGTCGATGTCAATATGTATTTTCATAGTTATGCTTTAACCTGAATTCAGCAAATAAACGGATTTCTATAACGTCTTCGCCTGTGCACTGCTTGCCAGAGTAACGGATTCCTTCATGAAAATTATTCAAATGTAGAGCTATTTTTTATTTCCATCAGAGTCGTCATCATTTTCTTCCGAAACGTTATTATGGTGCGTCATCGGATTAAAGAACTGTCTTTGTAGATCAGTCATTATTTGCATATTTTTAGTTGTGTATTCTTGCAAATTAGCAAAGGGTGAGGTTTCCATCAGGGATTCCATCTGTGACTGCACAGTCTCCAGCTGGGAAATAAATTGATCAACGCTCTGGGTAATGAAGCCACTCATCATATCTTGCATAGGGTGGCCATAAAAACGAATTAGTTGCTTTAAGACCGGTTTGCTTAAGATAGGACGACCACCCAGCTCTTGCTCGGAAAATATCTGTAACAGCAAACCACGGGTTATATCATCGCCACTGGTATCATCGATAATACACACGTCATGACCGAGAGCAATGATATTTTTAATGTCCTTCAGAGTGACGTACTTGCTGCTTTCCGTATCGTAAAGACGGCGGTTAGCGTATTTTTTGATAACTCGGGGGCTCATATAGCAGAAACCTAGTGTTGAGGAACTTGTAGTTGTTATTTTGCCTCAAGCAGTATGGTTTTGATACAAAAGCTGATGGGTAAAAGGCCAACCCATAGCTGGGGTGGCCTTTCGGAGTTTAGTGACTTTCAGTTGACTTGAATGTGCTTTTAGACAAGGAGATCAGTCATTAATTGGGGTAGGTAACTGGTTTAAGCTGTGACTTTTCTGGCTGCTTTTGAAGGGGCCTCGAACATCGGCGCTACTTCTACCTTTTGCATAGAGGAGAAGAAATCTTTGGCTAACTCATTGGATTCATTGAACCGGCCGGCTATCTTCTCGCTCAACCCTTTGGCTTTTTCGTATTGTTTACTCATTAGACCGGTAAGGTCCTCAGCAGTAGCTGCCAATTGAGTTTGCTCAATTGTGTAATCGATGAGATCTCCGAAAGTTGCGTAGCTTAACCTGGCGTAGCTTTCGAAGGAATCGACAACCAAGCCATTTGTTTCGCGCACAGGCTTCATAACATCAGCTTGAAGTTTGGCGAATTCCTTAAAGGATTCATTAAGATCAGTCATTTTCTATCTCCTGAGTTTAAAATTGAATCAGCAATAAATGCGTTGCTGCACTGCGGCATTATACGGAATTTTTGCTGCGCCGCAATAATTTTTGCAAAATTTATACGCATAAACTTAATCTTTCAGGAAAAACATCCAGAAATCAATGGCGAACCCCGGTATTCCGGTAATTTTTGGACCTGTTAATGGTACGGAATGAGTTATCTCTTATTGTTGACTTGTTGCGGAGGCCGTTCTTCCGCAACATTCATCAAAGTTGACTGCAATCTCGCTTGTCGAAATACATTATCTTTTTCTTCGGAGAACGTTTAGTTAGTCTGGTTGCGATCTGCAATAAATGTACTCATCAAGTCCATAGATTTTTTAATCGTGGAAGGACAGCATGAAGCTGCCGTTAATTTCTTGTCTGCGGCTAAGCGACCCCGTGCCTTTTCTGCGCCCGTATGCTGGTTCGCTTAAATAGGTCGGGAAGCCGGAGAATTTGCTTACTGTAGTCTTTCTCAAGACTATCCATATAGCGCTATCGGGCTGAATTGTCGGTTATGGCTGGCGTTAAAACTTGAAATGAGCATCCGCTTGCCGAACAGATTTTGTCGTTCAACCTGAGCGGCGGGATTTGATTGGAAGGGAAGTGGCGCGCTCGGCAGGATTCGAACCTGCGACCGCCTGGTTCGTAGCCAGGTACTCTATCCAGCTGAGCTACGAGCGCGAGTGGGGTGGAATAGTAGTGATTTACCTGAAAGGCGTCAAGGGAAGAAACCCTTTGTTAATCCTAGGTAGACATTCTCGAAAACAGTGGTTGCTCTATTCTTTACTTTCTCTCGGACTGGTTATTCGTTCGCGTAGAGATTCGATCTCCGACTCAAGCTGGTCGATTTTTTTCTGAGTGCGTTTTAGGACGGTGATTTGAGCATCGAATTCCGCACGGGTAACTAAAGCTAATTTGTCGCAAACTATCTCAGTAATCGACCTTAATACTTTTTGATCATAATTTGCTAGATCTGGAGACATTGTCTCTATTAGACGAGAGAGATTCGATAGATGGGAAAGATTTGGTTTCATATTGCCCATGGTGCTGAGAATGATTTCATTAGCATGTTACGCTGACTGTTCTTTAGGTCAATTTTTTATAGCACACGTATTGATCAAAAGGCCTTATAATGGCTCACCCAACAAACCACACATTATCTTTATCAAAAAATGTTTCGACAAAAGCCCGACCCAGAACAACATTATCAACTCCTCGCCAATATTATGCAAAAAGGCAAGGTGGATACAGCGGATAAAGCGCGGGTTCATATCCGCGGGATGAAGAAAAAAGCGACTCGCTTTTCTGCTGCCGTGATTGCGATCGCCGTCGTGCTTTATCTTATTTTTCCTAAATTCACTTTTTTCTGGTCGATTCTGGCCGTTGGAGCCATAGCTTGGGCGTGGGCATCCACCTACTCTACAATTCGTTTGATGGAGCTCTACATCAAACGAGAGTGTAATTTTAAGTAGAGGTTCCACTATCGAGGGTGGGAAAATAAAACCTCGCGTTTTTAGCTTATTGCTTAATAAATTAAGAGTGTTTTTTCATCAAGATTTTTACTCGGAAAGTGAGTTTGCATATTTTCAGTCGGAGCAAACCCTTAACTTTTTGGTTTAAATAATAGATGAAACGTTTTTCATTATTGTCTTAGTATGTAGATTGTGATCGTCTAATATGTTGTCTGCAAATTTACATTTTATGGCCGATAGCAATGTGTGTTAAGCACACTAAATCTAATAATTTTTTCAACTGCCGGAAAATTAAAATATGGGCTTAGTCGCAATTATCGGTGGCTCTGGTTTCGATACTTACGATTCTCTAGTCGTAAATGATGCCATCATTCGGGAAACTCCTTACGGCAATCATTCAGGCCCGATACTCATGGGACGCCTGGGCAATAGCCGTTGTGTTTTTTTACCACGTCATGGCGCAGGGCACAAAACGCCTCCGCACCAAGTTAATTACCGCGCCAATCTCTGGATGCTAAAGGAGCTGGGAGTTACTGATGTAATTGCTTGCAATGTAGTCGGGGGGATCACTTCTCATATGTCGCCAGATACTATAGTTATTCCAGACCAACTCATTGATTATACCTACGGACGTGAAAATACTTTTTACGATGGTATGCAATCTCACTTGCTAGGGAAGAACTTCGAAAACCTGAGCCACATTGATTTTACTTCCCCGTATTCCGAGCCTCTACGCCAGAAGATCATTAAATTTTTCGAGGCCTCGCAACTGGATTGTGTCCCCCGAGGCGTCTACGCTTGTACTCAGGGTCCCCGACTTGAGTCCATTGCAGAAATAGAACGTCTGAAACGCGATGGTTGCAATATTGTTGGTATGACTGGAATGCCGGAAGTGGGCCTCGCTCGCGAGATAGGTATCGAGTATGTCTGTGTTGCCTTAGTCGTCAATTGGGCTGCTGGCGTAGCCACTGAAACTTTATCTATGGTGGATATCATGCATACAGTTCGCAAAAATATGGGCGAAATTAAAAGCTTGATGCCCAAATTAATAGCTTATCTATAAATAATATGCGCGCGCGCAATCAAATCGGTATCGCTAGAGCTGAGCTAACTGCATAAAGGCCTTAAATTGATTGTTCTCGGGATCCTCAAATTTCAAGAATCTCTAGCTTCTCGATAACTCGCCCAATGAGTCCATCTAGTATGGTCGCTTTACAATGTAGTTGGCGATGTATCGAAGGTTGTCCGCGTAATGGTCAAAACTCGATATAGCCCCTAGGGCTCGCTTGTGTTGCTCACTGGCATATTGTTGTGCTGCTTCCAAACCTAGTAGAGAAACAAACGTAGGTTTGTTTTGTGCTACATCTGCTCCCTGCGGCTTGCCGAGGGTTTCCGTGTCGGCGATGACATCCAGAATGTCATCTTGAATTTGAAAAGCCAAGCCGATAGCCTCCGCATAGCGAGCAAGTGCACTGAGTTGCTGGGTGTTGGTCAACCCAGCAGATCGCGCACCCATTTCAATGCTGGCAGCAATGAGCTTACCGGTTTTCAACTGATGCATCAAAGTGAGTTTTTCTAGATTTGGTTCGCTGTCAACCGCGGCCAGATCAATTGCCTGCCCAGCCCCCATGCCTTTATCGCCGCTAGCGCATGCCATGGTGTGCAATAATTCAATTTGTCGCGCTTTGTTTTCGCTGAGTGTAGGATCACTTAGCCATTCAAAAGCCAGGGTCTGCAAGGTATCGCCAGCCAAAATCGCCGTTGCTTCATCAAAAGCAATGTGGCAAGTGGGTTGGTTACGGCGAAGATCGTCGTCATCCATTGCTGGCAAATCATCGTGGACTAGACTGTAGGCGTGGATGGTTTCTAGTGCCACTGCCGACGCATCAGTAAGTGGGTCGATATCACCAACGGCGAGTGCGCTCGCGTAAACCAAGAGAGCACGAATACGCTTTCCGCCGTTCATGAGGCTATAAAGCATCGCTGCTCCCAGTCGTTCGTCGGCATTTCGGTTAGCGTCGAGACGTATTTTGAGTTGTGCATCGACACGGGTGCGATAGTCTCGAACAAACTGCTCGCCTGAAGATAAGGCCACGGGTTTAGTCGTTATCATTCTTTTCGGAAAAGTCCGTTAGGCTCAGCTCATCCTGATCCCCAATTAGTATGCTGATTTTTTGTTCGGCTGCCGCGAGCTGTTGTTGTAGGTCCCGTGTGAGCTTAATCCCTCGTTCGAATGTTTTTAGCGAATCTTCCAAAGATAAGGTTCCCGCTTCTAAGTGGTTTACTACGGTCTCGAGTTCTTTCAAAGATTGTTCAAAGTGAAAAGGTTTGGGTTTTGCCATAAATTCGGCCTTATCAATTCGTGGGAATTTCATCATTTGGCAATTTCAGCCAATGTTGAAAATTAAGTCTAACCAAAAAAGGAGTTATATGACTTCTTAAAAAATCATAATTAACTGATTTCAGACGTATTTGCTTTTGATTTTTTTCTGGCCTTGTAGATGCCAATCTAACGGGGTCTTATCAGACATAACCCAGTAGGGACGCGGTGGTGACTTCTAATCCGCTGATATCGGGAATTATGGCCGCCTCGCCAGCGACAAATACGGCTAAGCTTTCGTAAGGTTTGGTCGATGCCGTTTCATTTTCTATAATTTCGTCAGCAGTTACTCGGCACAGCCTTGGAATACCCTGAGTAACTATGCAAAAAAAAGGCATTTTGGTCGTCTTCCCAGTATTGTTGAGGATCAACAATTGACTGTCCGAATGTATATTTGTCGTCGCCTCGCCATTGAGAATTTCATAAGAGATCATAGGTACGACCGTGCCCCGCCAGACTAAATTTCCCAGATACCACTCTGGAATGTCTTTAATAGTCATGTTTTGTTGAATTCTAGGCGCTTGATAAGGAATCATCTCCGCCACACTGACGGTTGGCAAAATCAACTTGCTGTCTGACATCGGAACCAGCAGACTGATAATTTGTTCGGATCCTGAATTGGAATCTGAGACCATTGGTTCATTCATACGCTACCTCTAAATATCTCAATCCTAGACAGTTTTGTTTGCTACTACTTTTTACGATGACGTTGCTGTGGGCAGAGGTGTTGACTTTAGTTCCCGCTCCAAATAATTCGCAAGTTGCGCCGGAGTGCCGGTGACTGTCACCGTTCCGGTCCTGTTAACCGCATTGGGCATGGAATCCGAGATACAGCTTTCTATGGATTGCGTCCAGATCTTTCCTGAACGTCTCGCCATTAACCGCGCGCCCATCGTGCCATCTTCCCCCATCCCTGTAAAAAAAATCGCACCACTGCGAGGGCCAAAACATTGACCCACAGCTGCTGTCACCTGATCAATAGAGGGGTTGTGTTCTCCTCTCCAGGGTTGACTACGAAGGATAATAGTACCATCCAGCAAAAGGTCTAACTGTTGTTTATTTGGCGCTATGGTAATGGTATCCGCCGTTAAGATGTTGCCATGTTGAGCTATACGACAGGTATATTTACTATTGCGCACCAGGGTCTGAGACAATGACATGTTTTGCTTTGACTCGATATGCTGAGCATAAAGGAAGGATACATCCAGCCCTGTGGGCAAGTGGTCGAGAAATTGTTTTACTGCTTCTGGACCACCAGTGGAGGCTGCAAGTATCCAGATATAGTGAGCCGCTCGTTGCTGTTGGTTTGCCAGTGTCAGTTGACTGGAAACACTCAACAGTTTTTTACTCAATTGCTTTGTCCAGTAAGCAAGGTTATCGCTCGCTATGTTACCCGCAGAGCCTTCGCCAAATATAACGGGTTGCTTTAGATCAAACAGCCAACGTTCGAAGATTTGGGAATCTTTATTTTGCTGCAGGGCCTCCATGTTCACATTCGCTAACCAGACATCTACTCGTTTGGTCCTGCTTAATAGACTGAAGTCTTGTAGGGTTTGCTCGACTAGCCAAGCGACACCCACTTGAAAACCGCACTTTTCAACAATTTGGCTCAGATGGCGCTGTTGAAACAACGTTTCACTGATAATGCCCACCTGCAGACGATGCACGAGGCTTACTCAATATCGCCAATTAACTCGCGAATATTCTCCAATAGCTGTCTTTCCTGATAGGGCTTGCCCATGTAGATGTCGGCACCGGATTCCAATCCTCGTTGACGATGTTTTTCTCCTGTACGTGAAGTAATCATAATGATCGGAAGGTTGACTAAATCCCGTCTGGAACGAACATTCCTCGCGACTTCAAAACCGTCCATACGAGGCATTTCGATATCTAGCAACATAATATTGGGCACAGTATCGATCAGCGTGTTCATGGCATCAACTCCATCCCTAGCTGTGATAACGTCGTACCCCTCTCTTTCTAGCAGACGAGTTGTGACCTTGCGCACTGTAACCGAATCATCTACGACCATGACCAATGGATTATGGTTTTGCTGGTCTGTCGGCGCTTTCGCTTCTAATGCAGCAAGATCATAGGATAGGTTTTGGGCGATTACTGAGCGGATTAGAGCACTTAGATCGAGGATGATTACGACATTACCGTCGCCCATGATAGTAGCACCGGATACTCCTTGAAGCGATTTGAATTGAGTACCCATACTCTTTACCACAATCTCCTGACTTCCCTGGAGCTCATCGACCTGCACAGCAACTGAGTGGTCGGTACTGCCCACCAGTAGTACCGGCATTGGCGCACTGAGGCTGTGTAATTTGGGAACGGCTTGTTGATCCAGCAGAGTCCCCAGATAGAGGAGCTGATAATTATCGCCGGCGTATTCGAATGCTTCGCTCGGATGGGTGTAGTGATACTCCAATTCTTGAGGACTAACGCGGAGAATACCTTTAATAGTATTGAGCGGAATTGCATAGCGATCGTCGCCCATTTTTACCATTAACGCGCGATTGACTGAAACGGTAAACGGTACGCGGATAGTAAAGGTGGTTCCTTTGCCAAGCTGTGAATTAATCACTACCGAACCGCCCATCTGGCGAATCTCATTACTAACTACATCTAAACCAACACCGCGACCCGAAATTTGAGTGATAGTTTTTGCTGTTGAGAAACCGGCGACCAAGATGAACTGTAAAATTTCTTGATCGCTGAGTTCGGCGTCAGGGTTCATCAACTGGTGTTCGATGGCTTTAGCGCGAACTTTTTCTACGTCAATACCGCCCCCGTCATCGGCAACATGAATCAGCACATCTCCACCATCTCTTTCGAGAGTAACAGCGATGTGGCCATCGGCAGTTTTGCCGTGCCGCTCGCGGACACTCGCATCTTCGATACCGTGATCAATGGCGTTACGCAGCATGTGTTCCAACGGAGCAACCAGGCGCTCAAGCATGTTTCGATCCAGCTCTCCCTCTACACTTCCCATATCCAGACTGATTTTCTTCGAGAGCTCCTTAGCAATTTGGCGCACCATACGACGTAGGCGAGGAACGATGCGGGAAAAGGGCACCATCCGCGAAAGCATCAAACCCTCTTGTAATCCGGTATTGATGCGTGACTGTTGCGCTAACATGGTTTCCGCTTCGCGCGTCTTATCGGTCAGAGTGGATTTAAGATCCATTAAATCGGAGGCAGATTCGACCAACGAACGGGATAACTGCTGTAGTTGAGAGTAACGATCCATTTCCAGTGGATCAAATCCTTCGTTTTCAGCCATTTGCTCTTGACGAAAACTAACTTGAGCCTCGGTTTCTATGTCCAGCCGCCGGAGCTGTTCCTGGAGGCGTTGCACCGTTGCTCCCATTTCCTCCAGCGAAAACCCCAACTCGCCGATCTGCTTTTCCATACGACCGCGACTTATTGACGTTTCACCCGCTAGGTTGACTAGTTCCTCCATTAAGCTGGCGGGAACTTTGACTACTTCCTGGGGGCCGGCTGTTACCTTGGCTGTCTTTTTCGCCAATTGAGAGCGATCAGTACTGGGTTCAATGGCGGGCGATGGCAGCTTTCTGGCAGGACTATTGGCAGTTAATAGAACGACATTGCCGGAAGGAAGATTTTCTGGTGCTGATACTATTTTTTTTACGGGAGACGTCGCTACCGATTTTTCATCAATGGCAGGATGGTTGACATCCTTTGGTTTCATGGGTGCTTCTGGAGGAGGCGAGTCTTCAACGCCGTTGTTCGCTTCGCGATTTTGTATGTGGTTAACCTGCGTAATCATCTGATCTTGATAGTGATGAATCTTTGCAAAAAGATTGGCGGTTGGATCGTTGCTGCCATGAGCGACCATAAAACTTTCGAATTCGTGGGCTAGGTCGCCGGTAGTATTCATACCTGAAAGGCGCGCACCGCCCTTTAAAGTATGTAGGATACGTTGTATTTTTTCATTGCTCTCACGATTACCGGCCCCAGATTCCCAACTGTTGATGGATTCGTCCAGTTCTTCCAATAATTCGTGAACTTCTTCTAGGAAAAAACCAATTGCTTCTTTGTCGATATCGTCATCAATATCATCTGAGTTGGTTCTGTCATATGGCTCAAGAGGATCGTTCGTAGTTATGTTGGATAGCGCTTCCGCTTCGGTATAAGTTCCGTCGAGCTCCGATGGTGATGGATCGACGGTTGGGGAGGTTAGCTGCGTCAGCTGTTGTAGTAGAGCCTCATTTTTTGATGGCAGCTCCTGATTTGCAGCGATTGCATCGATATTGTTGATTAGCTGTTCGTGCCCAACTAGTAGAACACGGTAATTTTCTGAGGTGCTATTAATTTGTCCTAGAAGTAATTGAGCGTAGACTTTCTGTAAGGCTGCGCTTAAATTTTTTATTGCTGTCAGTCCACCGCGTTCGGCATTCTCTTTAAGTCTACTCAACTCGTCGTGAAGTGCTTGCCAATCGGCGGTCGTTTGCTGGCCGGTATGCCATTGATCGATCATTAGATCAGCACTCATCAAAAGATCTATTCCACCTGCAATTAGTACGTCCAGGCTGGCGGGTCCTATCTTTTCAGAGGCGTCTTCTGTCTTCCCTCGAAGAATTAATTGACCAATCGACTGCGCTCTTAAATCACTAACTCGTTTTACGAATTGGTCAAGTTGTTCAATTGTCGGGTATTGACCTCTTTCGATTTGTGTAAGAGCACTACCGGCATAAATCACAGCATTCTTAATCAGTTGTAAAATAGGTTCATCAATATTGATTCTATAGCTCCGCAACTCCTTAATAAATTTTTCCAGCGGCGCGATCAATTCGGCAATAGAAGTTAATCCAGCCATATGAGCGCTACCGTTTAGAGTGTGTAAGGCGCGCTGCATAGCGTCAATGGAGAGTTTATAGGTGGGACTGGATATGTCCGTGTTATCGATAAACTCTTGCAGAGTGTTTAAGTGCTCTTCTGCTTCTGATTTAAAGATCTTCCATAACTGTGGATCAAAATCTAGTTTGCCGGATGAGTCTGGCGCGTGGTCTGTGGAGAAAGATTGTTCATCGCCTTCTCCAGACTTCTCGATCAAGTAGGCTTGCGCTTCGGGACAGGTTTCACTGCGAGCAATTTGATGAGCCCAGTCCATAAACTGTCCACAAATCGATGCTTGTGGATTTTTTTCATGGGTCTGGTAGGCGTTGAGCATATCCGGTAGGAGTCCAAGTACTTTTTGAATCAAGGCAGCTTGTAGCTCGGAGGCAGGTATCGCTCGATCCATAATGCGATTTAGCATGTTTTCGATGGACCAAGCGAGTTCGCCGATATCAGTGGCTTTCACCATACGGCCACTCCCTTTGAGAGTGTGAAAGGCACGCCGAGTTTCGGCTAAAGCTTCTTCATTATTGAAATCTTTTGCCCATTGCGGAAAGAATTCATCCAGTCGCTCCTGGATTTCTTGATATTCCTCGACAAAAATTTCGACTATTTCTTCGTCAATTTCGTCATCTTCATCCGTTATTTTAACCGATTCAGGTATTGCTGTTTCGCTATTGGTGTCGTCATTTGCCTCCGATGGCTCTCTCGGTGTGAGCGGATTCACATCCGCTTTGGATATGCCGAGTGAGGACAGCGCTTTTTCCGCTTTGTCGAGGATGGATAAGTTATTTTCGTGGACAGCAGACATGAATTCTAGGTAATAGTCTGCGCTGGCAATAATATCTGCTAAATTATCTACTTGTTGCCATTTAAGCTGAAGGGATTCTCCAAGCCATTTAGACTCAATGAAAAAAATACAGGCGGAAATTATTTCAGCTGCACGATCCAGTGAAAGCGCTAACAAATACTCGTGAACTTTTCGTAGCTGATCGGAAATAGACTGGATATTCTCTAGGTCTTGCTGAGATGCGATATTATTTAAAATGGCATCCTTAGTTATCTCTAAGCCATTGCGACATTTTTCTAGGATCGCAATTTGCGACTCGTTGAGATGGTGAACGTTGTTGCTGGTTAGACGTGTTCTGTTGAGTACTTTATCGATTTTTAACTCAATTTCTTTTAAGCAATCAGCAATTTCTTCCAGTTTTTCTGCCGTCGCGTTCTGCGGGTGCTCTTTAAACGCAGCAATGGAATCTAAGTTTATTTTGATTCTCTGCCGTAATTCACTAACTCCTAAGACGGCTAATGTATCGTTGATTCTCCGCAAGGCATGCTGCATAGAATCAAAATGTTGCCAATGATGATTACCCCGGAGACATTCGTTCAGGTGGCTCCTTGCAATCAATAATTCTTTGCGGATAGTCTCTGCCACTGACCGCAAGGTTCCTATGTCCAGCTTAGATGGCTGATCACGGCTTGTTTTACCTCCACCGACGACCTGTCGATGTAGCTGATAGCGTTCACAAACAGTGGTAATAGCTGGGGAAGAGGAGGTTGAATTGCCGACGTAATAGAGTAGGTTTTTTAGAAGTTCATCAGACGGATAATCTTCCAGTGCTTCAGTACCTTTTTGTTCTAATTGTTTTAATTGCCCATCCAGATCGCGGAGCAAGTTTTTGATCGATGCCGAAGGTTGTATCTCCTTTCTACATAGCCCATCGATCATGGCGCTTGCGATTTCCCAAACGGCAAAGTGCTTGGTTCCCTGCAGCAATTTTTTTAATCGCACTGAAGCTTTAAAAAGATAACTCAGATTTTCATTAATGTTGATTTTATGGAAAACACTGGCGGCTGCGTATTGGTACATTTGCCGTAATTTTTTGACGACAGTCCGCAGTTGATCGGAATTTTGCGTTATAGGGTGGGCTTCGCCGCTTAGCTGATGCGCGCGGGATAAGTCGGGCGTAAACAGGGCTGACTCGCTGAGCAAAACTTCACCGCGGACTGAGCGTATATCATTGAGTAAAGACAGGATCAGGGCGGGATAATCTTGCTTGGTCTGCTGGACTTGTTCCAAGTATTCCGGCGAGTGACGAAGGGCGGCTTCCAGAACTTCCAGCGCTTCTTTATGATCGCGAACATTTTTTTCTAGCAAGGCTTGAGTGAGCGCCTCCATTTCTTCGGTCAGCATGGCCGCGCCGTGGAAGCCCAGCATTCTCAGGCTGCCGTCGACCTGATGAATCAGAGTCTTGCAAAAGTGGAGTTGCGTGAGGTCTTCAGGATCGCTAGCGTAGTTCTTCAAAATCCGTTGGCAATCCCGCAGGCTGTCACTGATTTCTTTAATAACCCACTCGAGCGCAGTGTACTGACGATTAATAACCATATATTCATTGCTCCCTGTTTTGTTAGGAATATCACAGATCCAATGACGACTTATCGACTCATCGTGAGTCCGAGTGAGCTAAGAATGTTTAACATAAGCCTGAACTTTGTCACTAGCGATGCG